>CALEMV010000189.1 GCA_937910655.1 uncultured Solobacterium sp. | reverse complement strand
GTATCACCTGCGGTTGGTGTTGTGCCTGTTGTATAAAATTTAACAGTTGTCTTAACGTCTGCGTTTGTGCCTACTTTCCAGCTACCGTACACGCCGTTTGGAATATAAGACCAACCATAGTATTCACCATCACTAATAAATTTATTATTTGGATTCCATGTATCTAATAGGTCACGTTGTGGACGAACACCATCATACTGTGCTGGAATTGGTCCCAAATCAACCTTAATAGACTTGATAGAATCATTGATATCTAAGCCTAGTGCAGTATTTGTAATTAGCGCAGAAACATTAGACTTCTGTAAGATACTTGAACTAGCTACACCGCTAGCACCACTAGCAGATGTCCAATAGATATTTCCATACACCATATCAGTATGATACGGAATTGTTACCCCACGGATGATAGCAGTATCTGTCTCATCAATCGTCATTTCAATTGTCTTTGGTTTTGTTGGAGTTATCAGTTCATTTTTAATCAACATAGAACCTAAACGTACGTTATAAGTATCATATTTTTGATAAGCCCAGTTAACTGCTGTATCTGTTAAGGCATGCGATGTTACCTGTTCTGGATCAACTCCATCAATCATCTTAACGATCATTGTAGAAACATTACTAGATGTACGATCAACATTTGGTGTATCATCCCAAATAGTCTTCTTAAAATTCCTTAAAACAATATTAAAGGTAGATCCACTTGCACGAGTAGAACTTGCAGGGACCTTAACATGTGGCTTAAATACAGGAGTTCCAGAATAAGAACCTGGCTCATCCCATTCTAGTTTCGTAGTCTTAATACCACCACTCTCCGTTGTAGATACAACAGTTCCATTTCTATGATAGAGTTGTGTCTCTTCAAGGGAAACTAATTCAATATCACTCGGATACTCAATTTCAACAGTTGTCTTACTACCTGCCTCTGTCAATGATTTACCACCCGTAATTGAGGCCATCAATGAAATTGTAGTATCACCTTTATTAATCGTCTCCGTTGATTGATCCGTCCAGAAATTATATCTAAATTCTTCTGTAGACTTTGCATTAAAAGAACGTGCATCTACCGTTGGAGTCGCATCCGTACTTAAACTCACCTGAATTAAATTCGTAAGAATTTGGTTTGAATCTTGGTTTAGATATGCACTATCAATACTAAAACTAATTTCACCAGCAGAAGCTACATTGGTCAAGGAAGTCTTTGTCTTATAGATTAATTCACCATTTCTTGCCTGTGCAGACCCTACCGTTGGATATCCATATGGAGAAGTGCCTGTACCGGTTGGTGTTTTTACAAGCTCCTCGAATCCAGTCGCAGTAATTGGTCCTTCTGTAAATGTGGAACCAGGAAGTGTTGTAATATAAGCTCCATTACCAAGATTTAAATGGAAATAGGTATTTGAAAACTGTAAGGACGATGGAACTGCATATTCAACATCCAACGAGTAAATTACACCTGTTTTTAGTTCTGGAATATCTCCATTTAATAAATCTGCAACCTGTACACCAGTAGATGAATCTTTCACAATCACTTTATTAAATTGAAAACCGGTTGTATTCTCAGCCCAAACAACAGCTTTTCCAGGAATAAAACCGGCGATTACAATCACAAATGATAATAGAAACGTAAATAGCCTCTGCATTCCCTTTATAAGACGATGATTACTATTCATAGTTTTTCCCCTTTCAATGATTTCTGCAGCGTTTAACTTTGTACGAAATCATTGCTAGAAATTGTGATATCCACCAGCAACGCTACTTGGCAGCGTGGATTTGCTTACTATTTTAACTGATTTTATCTAGCACTATTCCGTATTCAAAGGATGTATTCAAAAACAAAAAATGTTTTGTTGCACATATCAATTTTAAGTGACAATGTGTAAGATTCATACACAGACTTTTTTAAGATTTTATTAACTTCCATTATCTACCCACCAGCATTTTAGTTGTTTTAATCAATTTATAGTAACGCTGCCGCAATTGGATAACCAATAAGCGTAGAGATCACTACCGCTACAACCATAATCATAAATCCATATACCATCATCTGCTTTGTGTTTGTCCAACCACTCGACACCGCAATTGCTACACAAGGCATCGCTGGAGGTGTCGCAAACGCAAATGCAGACATCATTCCAATGTTTACAATTAGCGCCGCTACATTCACCGTAGTGATATTTGCAGTAACCGCAAGGGCAGCGGCAGAAACAACTGTAGCAGTTACCATATTGCTTGATAAATTTGTTTGAATAGCAGCCCAAAGAATAAAAATCAACACCATGATCATCACAGGTAAATGCGATGTAATCGGAGATAATCCTGCAGATATCCATGCAGTAACACCAATATCACCATTGGTAATAGCTGCACCAAGCGCAGTAGTACCAGCACACATAATCAGTGAAGGCCAAGATACTCCCTTGCTCATTGCTTCACCAAAGTTCAATAAAGGCTTTCCTTCATCCGTCATAATCGATAGTAGAACAACCCCCACTAAAGGTGGAAAAGCCGTACCTAACTTATCTAAATACTTGAGACAAACATAGATACATCCTTCCTTAATGATATGCATGCATAGGTTCGGTAAAACCCACATGCATACAACAAGAATGAATACCGCAAGCACAAGATTTTCAGCACGTGTTGTTTTTTCCTGTTCCACATGAATCTTCTTTTTTTCGTAATTTACAAATGCTGAAGTATCTGGTTTAATCATATATCGGAAAACTAATAGTGTAACTAGTGCCGTTAAGATACCAACCGGGATTGCCGCAAGCATATAACTGCCATAATGAATCACATTTCCATATAACTCCGTATATGCATTCATGGCTATCACAGGAAATACATGCGCAATCGGTGTCATACCAGATGAGATTCCGCACATAATGACTGTTCCCATCATTAATACAGACGCAAACTTATCACCTTTCTTCAGTTTTAATAAAACATAGATTTCTTCCAAGATTGGAAGGTATACAAAGAATAACACCGTAGGTGAAATAAAACTGCCTATCACAAGAATACTTGCAAAATATAATGCAATAAACATCCAAGGACCTTTCATCGCAAGATTAGAATTAATAAATAGTAATGCTATTCTCTTGATATAGGAAGTCTTCGATAATGCATATGTTACCACAAAGGTAAACATCAAGAATACAACAATCGTTCCACCATACGCACCAGATAAGATTGTACCAATCTTTAATTCAGGCACAAATGCAAGTGCACCTATTAATAGAATTGATGGCCAATCAATCGCAATCGTTAACCACAATAATAAAGTTCCTGCAAAGATTCCTAATACCTGCATACCAGATGCAGATAAACCAGGTAATGCAGGCACAAAACGCATACCAAACATCAATAACATAGAAATGATAATGATTATATTTCTCTTGTTATGACTCTTATTCATAGAGTTAAATTCTCCCCTGTAATTTACTACAACAAATAGTATAACGCAAATTACGAATTTTGATTCATAGAAATCGCACAGAAAAAGGCACTCATTGAGTGCCTTATGCAAGTAATTAAATTACTTAACGATTTCTGTGATAGAACCAGAACCTACTGTACGTCCACCTTCACGGATAGAGAACTTAGTTCCTTGTTCTACAGCGATAGGAGCTAATAGAGTTACGTCCATAACTACGTTATCGCCAGGCATGCATAATTCTGTGCCTTCTGGTAACTGGATAACACCAGTAACGTCTGTTGTACGGAAGTAGAACTGTGGACGGTAGTTAGATACGAATGGTGTATGACGTCCGCCTTCTTCCTTAGTTAATACGTAAACCTGAGCCTTGAACTGTGTGTGTGGAGTAACTGAACCTGGCTTAGCTAATACCTGTCCACGTTCGATTTCTTCACGGTTAACACCACGGAGCAATGCACCGATGTTGTCACCAGCCTGAGCGAAGTCAAGAGTCTTACGGAACATTTCAATTCCTGTAACAACTGTCTTACGAGTAGGCTTGATACCAACTACTTCTACTTCGTCGTTTAAGTTTAACTTACCACGTTCAACACGTCCAGTAGCTACTGTACCACGACCTGTGATTGTGAATACGTCTTCAACTGCCATCATGAATGGCTTGTCGAATTCATGAACTGGAGCTGGGATATAAGCATCTACAGCATCTAATAATTCCTTAATTGCTGGTTCCCACTTTGGATCGCCTTCCAAAGCCTTTAATGCAGAACCACGGATTACTGGAGCGTTGTCTCCATCAAATCCATATTCAGAAAGAAGTTCACGAACTTCCATCTCTACTAAGTCGATTAATTCTGGGTCGTCAACCATGTCGCACTTGTTTAAGAATACAACAATCTTAGGTACGCCTACCTGACGAGATAATAAGATGTGTTCACGTGTCTGTGGCATTGGTCCATCAGTAGCAGCTACTACTAAGATAGCACCATCCATCTGAGCAGCACCAGTGATCATGTTCTTAACATAGTCAGCGTGGCCTGGGCAGTCTACGTGAGCGTAGTGACGTGTATTTGTTTGGTATTCAACGTGTGCTGTGTTGATTGTAATACCACGCTCCTTCTCTTCTGGAGCTCCGTCGATCTGATCGTAAGCTTCGAAGCGAGCCTTACCATCTTCTGGGTGTGTTGATAAATACTTTGTGATTGCCGCTGTTAATGTTGTCTTACCGTGGTCAACGTGACCGATAGTACCAATGTTAACGTGTTCGAGCGACCGGTCGAAATGTTCCTTTGCCATAATATTTTTTCCTCCTGGTTTTTTTCTACCTTTATAAGCTGTTTCCATTTTATTAGAAACAGTACTTATTTACAATCATTTTTACTACTTAGTTGTGTTTTTCTCAATAATTTCTTTAGCAATGTTCTTAGGTACTTCTTCGTAGTGGTCCATTTGCATTGTATAGATACCACGACCCTGTGTAAATGAACGTAAGTCTGTAACGTATCCAAACATTTCTGCTAATGGAACGAATGCACGTACCTTAATTGCATTACCTGTTTCTTCTTGTTCACGAATTTGTCCACGACGCTTTGTGATATCACCCATTACAGAGCCTAAGTAATCAGCTGGAGCTGTTACGTCAACTGCCATGATAGGTTCAAGAATTGCAGGATCGCACTTCTTAGCTGCTTCCTTTAATGCAAGTGAAGCCGCAATCTTATAAGCCTGTTCAGATGAGTCGACATCATGGTAACTACCGTCGAATAAGACAGCCTTAATGTCTACGATTGGATAACCAGCAACTAAACCATTGTTTAAGGATTCTTCCAAACCTTGTTGTGTAGGCTTGATAAATTCCTTAGGTACTGAACCGCCGACTGTTTCATCAGCGAATTCGAATCCCTTACCTGGGTTAGGGCTAAATCTAATCCAAACGTCACCATACTGACCGTGACCACCAGACTGACGAACAAACTTACCTTGTACTTCAGCTTCCTTACGGATTGTTTCACGGTATGCTACCTGTGGTGCACCTGATGTAGCTTCAACCTTAAATTCACGTCTCATACGGTCCATGATGATATCCAACTGCAATTCACCTACACCGGCGATAATTGTTTGTCCAGTTTCTTCATCTGTATAAGTTCTGAATGTTGGGTCTTCTTCAGCAAGCTTAGCTAACGCCTCATCCATCTTCTGTGAGTCACCCTTTGTCTTAGGTTCTACAGACATCTGGATAACTGGTTCTGGGAATACCATGGATTCAAGAACAATTGGATGTTCTTCATCACATAATGTATCACCTGTAGTTGTGTTCTTAAGACCAACTGCACCAGCGATGTCACCAGCATAAACTTCTTCAATATCCGCACGGTGGTTTGCATGCATGCGAACCAAACGTCCGAAACGTTCACGCTTTTCCTTAGAAGCATTTAATACATAGCTACCTGCCTTCGCGATACCAGAGTATACACGGAAGTATGTTAGACGACCTACGAATGGGTCTGTAGCCACCTTAAATGCTAAGGCACTAAATGGTTCATCATCAGAAGGATGACGTTCACTTGGTGTGCCATCTTCTAATGTACCCTTGATAGCTTCAATATCTGTAGGTGCAGGTAGGTAGTCTACAACTGCATCTAGTAATAACTGAACACCCTTGTTCTTATATGCGGAACCGCACATAACAGGGAAGAATTCAGAAGTCATAACACCCTTACGGATAGCAGCCTTCACTTCTTCAACTGATGGTTCTTCACCATCAAGAACCTTCATCATCAATTCATCGTCATAGTCTGCAACTGCTTCTAGCATTGCTAAATGCATCTCTTCAGCCTTAGCCTTGAATTGTTCATCAATTTCACTAACTTGAATATCTGTACCGTTATCGTTAGTGTACATGTGCTGCTTCATTGTTACTAAGTCGATGATTCCACGGAATGATGATTCAGCACCGATAGGCATCTGGATTGCAGCTGCCTTAGCACCTAAACGATTTCCAATAGAAGCAACGCTCATTTCAAAGTCAGCACCAGTCGCATCCATCTTATTTGAGAATACGATACGTGGTACGCGGTATTCTGTAGCCTGGCGCCAAACTGTTTCAGTCTGTGGTTCTACACCAGCCTTAGAGTCTAATACTGTAACTGCTCCATCCAATACACGTAAGGAACGTTCAACTTCAGCTGTGAAGTCTACGTGACCTGGTGTATCGATAATGTTGATCTGACAATCTTGCCAGTGGCAAGTTGTAGCAGCGGAAGTGATTGTAATACCACGTTCCTGTTCCTGAGCCATCCAGTCCATCTGAGACGCACCTTCGTGTGTTTCACCGATCTTATGAATCTTACCTGTGTAGAAAAGGATACGTTCAGTTGTTGTAGTTTTACCAGCATCGATGTGAGCCATGATACCGATATTACGAATCTTATTAAGCGGGAATTCTCTAGCCATTGATTGCTCCTTCCCCGATTAGAAACGGTAGTGAGCGAATGCTTTGTTCGCTTCTGCCATCTTATGTGTATCTTCTTTCTTCTTTACAGATGCACCTGTTCCATTTGCAGCATCCATAATTTCATTGGCAAGACGCATTTCCATTGTATTTTCATGGCGAAGTCTTGCGTAGTTAACGATCCAACGTAAAGATAATGTCAACTTACGTTCAGCAGATACTTCTACTGGTACCTGTAAGTTTGCACCACCTACACGACGAACCTTCAATTCTAACTGAGGCATTACATTGCCGAGAGCCTTTTCGAATACTTCCATTGGGTTCTCGCCTGTCTTCTTCTCAATCTGAGCGAATGCATCGTATAAAATTGTTTGAGCTGTACCACGCTTACCATCAATCATAATTTTGTTGATCAACTTAGTGATTAACTTTGAATTATAAATTGGATCAGGAAGTACATCACGCTTTGCTATATAACCTTTTCTTGGCATGTTCTATTCTCCCTTCTCTTATTTAGCAGCCTTTGGCTTCTTTGCACCGTATAATGAACGGCTCTGATTACGATTTGCTACACCGGCACAGTCTAATGTACCGCGGATGATGTGGTAACGTACACCAGGTAAGTCCTTAACACGTCCGCCACGGATCATAACAACGCTATGCTCCTGTAGGTTGTGTCCAATTCCTGGAATGTATGCTGTTACTTCTAATCCATTGGATAGACGAACACGGGCATACTTACGTAAAGCTGAGTTAGGCTTCTTAGGTGTCATTGTACCAACACGAGTACATACACCTCTCTTCTGTGGACTGCTGAGTTTTGTTACACGCTTCTTAAGTGAGTTTACGCCTCTGTTTAATGCAGGGGACTTTGACTTGTAAACTTTATCAGTACGACCTTTGCGTACTAACTGGTTTATTGTAGGCATTTCAGTTTCTCCTTTCATTTTATGCACACATTTCCAAGTGTGCCAAACCTTAGTCTAAATATAAGCCTTACTTCCGTAAAGCCAGTTTTTCGCTAAGCGTAATAATGATACCTTTTAATACCATCAAAGTCAATATACTTTTCATCATATTTTTCAACAGGTTCTATGGCCTTTCGCCACCGTATAATCTCTACGTGAAAAGTTCATTTTTATATCATGGAATATCGTTGCTATATGTATTATAGTAATAGAAAGTCCAACTAGTATTTTTTATATTGTCTTTTTATTAAAGGAGGTCCCAATGGCTAACAAAGTATGTGATTTCTGCCTAAGTGAAGGAAAAGGTCTTTTTAACCAACCTAAGAAAATAGAAGATGGTCATTACATCTGTAAAGATTGTCGTTCCATATTAGCTTCTTATAATCTTCCTATCAAGCACGATATCTTCCAGATACTCGTTACCGCACAAGAGAATATGCGCGATATGATTATGGAGTCCTACATCAAGGGTCATAATATCGATGAAATGATGGCTAAGTTCTACCCTGTCGACGATATGCCACTACACCCTGGGGAACATTGCATTTCTAAGGTCAAGGCATACCAAACAGTCACAAAGGACTCCATCCCTTATACACGTGCAGTTTCAAAGATTGCAGAGATTTCTAAAGCTACAATTCAAAATATCGTTGATTCTACAACACGTACTAACTCCCATAAAGTAGAAGGTATTCTCTATGAAACAGATGTTGCGTTCTACTTCTTATCTCCAAACTATGTCAACTGTCACCGTTTGGGATATGCATTACGCAATCGCAGCGATACAGATCGTATTAATATCGTTACACCAACGGCTCGTTATACATACATGCTAGACAACTCTGATTTAATTTTCATGCGTGAACGTTTCTATCAGAAATTAAACGCTGCTAGAAATAATAAAGATACACACTTAATCTATATGTCAGATGATAATCACATACGTATTACACCTGGTGTATACGATATTCCAAAGAGCTTACGCCCTGGCAAGTATGTTGTTACCGCAATTCGTGATGCAGGTCTTCACATGAAGGATTCGTTAGGTAGAGTAAAAGACTACTATGAAAACGAAGAAGTTATTGACCTCAGCGATGGTGGTGTATTAGAGTGCACAGGTGAATACGAACTAAAATGGATTAGCCACAAATAAAGGATGTACACTGTACATCCTTTTCACATTGCCAATTCATACATGCATGTTATATGCATGTATGACCAGAAATTTTATTAACGAATTTGTTTCTTGTAACCAACAGCCAATAACATCAATGTTACAGAAACTGCTAGCATGCCAAACATAAGTATCATATTTGCTGTACTATCACCAGTCTTAGGAGTTACAGGCGCTTTTGGAGTCTCGTATTTATTTGTGAATTCGAGATTGCTAGCTACCTGTGTACCCTTCTTGATTTCGTAAGTAGAAACCAATTTGTTATCTACATCTGTCGTTACGTCAACTGTAACTGTATATTCTGTTTGATCATATGTATAGTTTGCTAAGTTTGTATTTAATTCTACAACTTTATAAACATACTTGCCGACTGCCGCAAATTCAATCTGACCAAATTCAACTTCCCCAGCACCATTTACAGATACTTCTTTCTTATCTAAGCTAGAACCTGTTGGCATTGGCATTTCAGTTACGTTTGCTGTAGTGCTAACGGCTGTTAATTCAAATTTAAACTCGCCCGCTGTTGTTGGTGTATCACCAATGAGTGTCTTCTTCACCTTGAAGTTTGCATATGTATAGTTAAATACATTCTTGAAACTTAGCTCACTATCAACAGTAGCTGTCAATGTGCCATTGTTCTGTGTAATTGTAATCATAACTATCTTTTCAGAAGTATCATATGTTACGCCATCTACTGGATTTGTTAAATCTTCCTTCACACTGAACTTGTATACTCCTGGTTTTGTGAACTTAATTTCATCAAATTCAAAGGAACCACCTCCTAGTGGAGAAGCCTGAATATCAGCTGTCAATGAAGTTGGTAATGTGACACCATCATAGTTTTCACCAGGTATCTGTGCAAGAACTGTCTTAAATGTATTTCCAGGAATTGTAATTTCAACATTATTTTGATCAACATATTCCTTTGAACCTGTAATCTTTACAGACACTGATAAATAGTTTGGAACAATTGTCGCAAAACCTGGCTGTGTTGCACTTGTAATACTAAACTCACCCGTTGTTGCAGCTAATGTACCTGCAGTAGCGTAAGCAGGATTAGGCTTAAATTCATCGTTATTAAATATGTAATCACCTAGACTGCTTTCCTGCACTAAACGATAATTACCAACGGATAAACCTGCGAATGTAGCGATACCACTCGCATTTGTTGTAGCAGTCGCTTTACGTCCTCTAATGAAGTAATCAACCCATGTATTGTTGATCTTTCGTTGAATCTTAAATGTTGCACCAGGAATAACTTCTGAATTGTCATTTGCATCTACAGCCTTAGCGATAACTGTACCAGCAGCTACAGATGCTGTACCACTTGATTTATCAATTGTGTAAGAAACAGAAGCTGTTTCAGTTGCTTGATCAGACTTTACTTCACCTGTATTTGTTACATTCTCTAAACCTGTAATGCTTGGATAATGCGTATCAAACTCCGCGAAGAATGTAACCACGTTTCCATTTGATGGACCATTTACACCATAGATATCTTTAATCTTAGCGATACCAGCTAAGTTTGGTTCTAAATCTGTATACTTCAATGAATCATTAGACATATTTGCGATGAATGTATCACCACCTGTTGCTGGGTCTCTAAAGATACCATAGCTTAGTTTTTGTGCTTTCACTTTTGCATAAAAAGAATCATATGTATCAGAACCCAACTGATAAATCTGTGTGAAGTACTGTTTTACAGGGATCCAGTTACTTTGATATTCAATTGGCATAACTGTACCTGGAGTTGCTTGAGCATAGTATGCATTACCACTAGCAGGAACTTCCATCCAATTATAACGAACTGCTGTAAAGGAAACTGTATTTTCATCGATAATACCATCATGAGGAATCTTATCCACAACCATTAAATTTGTTTGTTCAACATATGTTCCAAAGGTACTATCAATATTGTTATATGTATTAAATAAGCGCAAGGAACCAATCTGATTCGCAATTAACTTAATACGAGCAGTATCATAGCCAGCAGTCCAACCCTGCTTTTCAAGCAAATGGTTATTGATCGTTCTTGTGTTTGGATCTGGAGTTCCTCCACCAGTTGATGTACCTGGAACTGTAGGTGGAACGTTAAATGTTACGTTTGTACTGGCATCTTCAATCGTTAATTGCTTTGTGGATGGATTACCTGCAGTAGCGCCATTCTCTAAAGCCTTTAGTCTTCCACCTGTATATACACTTCCAGAGAAGAAGTTCTTATCTGTTGGAAACTCAGATATAACAGTTAACTTAATTTCAGTATCTGTAATTGTTGCTGTCGCAATCTGCTCCCCATTTTGGGCAAATAATGGTAAATCTGTAATTGGCAGATTCCCAAACATTGTTCCAATATTTGTAGAAAGTGTTACTGTATCACCCACATTCATTGCATTTTGCGCCAGAGTATAGATATTAAAATCAAACTTCAAAGATGCAAGTGCACCGACGGTCACCGGATTTGGTGAAACTGATACATTTGAGATCGAAATGTTATAGCCATCCTTTTGTGTATCGGCATATACATTATAATTTGTTGAGAATAACCCTAGCATAAATGTAAGGGCTACTAGTAATGCAAAAAACCTTTTAATAATTTTCATTCGCTTCCTCCCAGTTTGCGCAAATTCGGTTTACCACATCAAAAAAACCGATACA
>CALEMV010000188.1 GCA_937910655.1 uncultured Solobacterium sp. | reverse complement strand
TATATCAACAATCAAGAATAATCCAAGAATCATTCTAAGCAATCCTTCTGTTTTACATGTACTTTCAGATATCATTAATCAAACCCCAAATAGTATTGATATCAATCAATACTCAAATAATGAAATCACAAACAGTTTATTAATGATTGATGCAATTAAACTTTGCAATAATAAACTGTCTTTAAACATCCCTATTTTTATCGAAAGAGATTTACCTATATTAAAGAAATACATTTTACTTGCCAGCAATAAAATTTACCATTCAATAATGCAGCAGACTGATAACTTGATTAAAACCATCCATCAAATCCAAAATGGTTTCTCGGACCAAGTAAATCTCTATCACATGTTATGTGGATATGTTTTTGATGGAACAATATTTGATGAACTTGTAAAATATAATTTAATTACAACTCACAAAATTCATCCAGATTGTTCAGATTATCTCATCATTATGTATGAGAAGAGTAATTCTTTAAATACATATAGCAATAAACTATTATGCTCTTATAATCGCCTTAAAACACATTACGGAGTATTTAGTTCTTTTGGCGATTGTGATGGAAACCGAAATGATTTCTATCGTCAATTCATGTTACAGAATACTTATCAGTCGGATAAAATCATCAAATACTCGCCTGACGAATTGGGCTTAGCATTTCATTCCTTAATTCTCGGAAATAAAATATCGGAAAATCTTATTTCAATCTTCAATCAAATGGGCTATACAAAAAACGGAATAATAAATATTCCAGTTTATTACTCTGATGATTTTAAAGTCGGTGATGAAATTTCTAAAATTGTTATTGACGCATGTTCGCAAATCCTAATTGAATGCCTTAACCTATTAAGCAGAGAACAAAACTTATTATCAATTCAACACAATGTAGATATTCGTGATATCGCAAATGAAATTTATCATTTGATTTTCGGTACAGTAAATGAATTGTTAGTTCAACATAATATCGTTGCACAACCAGAGTACCATCCATATGAAGGTAGATACTTAAAATCCTATGAAATATAGTTTATAGGATTTTTCATTATTGTCGCATCATCCTTTTAATTGTGTTCACTATATGAAATTTTCATATTTGTTACAAAAATAATTGTTTCATAACTTGTTTTAACGCATAATCAATATCGTAGGGGAGATTGAACTATGTTTACAAAACTTACTAAGGCTGAAAAAGACTGGATCTTATATGATGTCGGTAACTCTGCCTTCATACTATTGGTATCAACAGTTATGCCGCTATACTTTAATAGTTTAGCGGAGAAAGATGGACTATCATCTGTTAGTTATCTAGCATATTGGGGATATGCCGCATCAGCCGCAACACTATGTGTCGCCTTCTTAGGACCAGTAATTGGTACAATTACAGATTTCAAAGGATTTAAGAAACCTATCTTCTTTGCATCTGTACTTGTCGGATCACTTCTATGCTTTATGATGGGATTTATCTCACATTGGTTGATGTTCCTAATATTCTTCATTCTCGCAAAGGCTGTATATTCTTCCAGTATCATCTTCTATGATTCTATGTTAGGAGATATCACAACAGAAGAACGTCTCGATAGCGTATCCTCATTAGGATATGCATGGGGATATATCGGATCCTGTATTCCTTTTGTATTATCACTTGCAGTGATTCTTGGTGGTAAAAAGATTGGAATTTCAGGAAGTCTAGCAATGACGATTGCATTTACAATTACAGCTATTTGGTGGTTTGTATTCTCATTACCTTTATTAAAGACATATAAACAAACACATTATATCGAAAATACGAAGAATGCTATTGCAGAGAGTTTTAAACGCCTAGGAAATACGCTTAAAAATGCAACTAAACACAAGAAAATCTTCTTATTCTTAATCTCATTCTTCTTCTATATCGATGGTGTTTATACAATTATTGATTTAGCGACTGCGTACGGAACAGCGTTAGGCTTAGGTAGCACAAGTTTATTACTTGCATTACTACTAACACAGATTGTTGCTTTCCCTGCTGCTCTTACATTTGGTCGATTAGCACAGAAATTTGATACAACACGATTAATTCTACTTTGTATCTTTGCATATCTTGGTATCGCAATCTTTGCAATCTTCTTAGATACCCAAGTCGAATTCTGGATTCTTGCGGTATGTGTAGGATTATTCCAAGGTGGTATTCAAGCTCTATCCCGTTCCTATTTCACCAAGATTATTCCAGCTGAACAGTCTGGTGAATACTTTGGATTGATGGATATCTGTGGTAAGGGTGCAGCTTTCTTAGGAACAGCGTGTGTTTCGCTTGTATCGCAGTTAACTGGTTCAATTAGTGCTGGTGTAGGAAGTATCGCATTCT
>CALEMV010000187.1 GCA_937910655.1 uncultured Solobacterium sp. | reverse complement strand
GCAGCGTCAGATGTGTATAAGAGACAGATGTAAAAGGAGGTAATACCTATATCCTACATGAAGTAGAGGCACCATTTGGATATGAATTGATGGACCAAGATATTGTCTTTACCGCAACAGGCACAAAGGAAAAACCACAGCTCATTCAAGCGGTTGATCGTAAGAAGAAAATATATGTTCGCGTAAAGAAGGTGGATGCAGAAGATCATGATACAGTACTTGAGAATACAGAATTTACGATCTTCCATTCTGATAGCACAATCGCAAAGGACATCTATGGAAGAACTACGGTTGGCCTAACGGATGAGCATGGATTCGTGGACTTTGCGGTACCATATGCTGCAGAAGGATTGTATGTTATGGAAACTGAAGCACCAAAGGGATATGAAATCTCTGTTGAAAAGTATGAAATTAAACACCTTTCTAATCTAAACTTCAATCCTGATAAACCCGTAGAATTAACAGTTGCGGATGAAAAAGAAAAAGATATTCCAACAGGTGTAGGGATTTCCTTTGGTATATGGTTCTGTATTGTTGGTGGAATTATTGGCATTGCATGGACTTTTTTCTCAACAAGACGTAGATAAAATAGATGATAGTAAAGATTAAACTCTCTTTGTGTTTACTGCTTGTGATATTCGGTACATGTATCTATGCAAGAAAATGGAAATTATTGGAGGATGAACAAGAGAAGATTTTAAACCTTACAGAGAAACTTCAGCTTCAAAATAAAAAAGATGAAATTCAATTTAACACGCATGCATGGAATAACCTGAAGAAACAGAATCCAGATTTTTGGGCATGGATTTATTGGCAAGGGGGTATCGTATCACAACCGATAGTGATTGATGCAGGTGGCAAAGAATATCTTTACCAAAATTTTGATGGACAACCATCTATGTGTGGTACACCAATGATCTTTGACACAAAATCCAAAAATAAAATTATTTACGGACATCATGTGGGTTATGGGGCTGAAAATGTAGTGTTTACTAAACTATCTGAATTAACGGATAAGAAATTATTTTACGAATACCAAACTTTTTACTTGTGCATGCAAGATAAAGTAGAGAAATATAGAGTATTTTTGATTACAGTAAAAAACAAAGAATTAGATTGGAATTATCAGCAGAAGGATTTTACTTCTGCTGATAAGTTCTATGAATGGATAGCAGATGCGAAAAAAGTCGCACTTATCTACGATACAGATTTAAAGCCAAAATTTAACGATGACTTTGTGACTATACAGACTTGTCTAGATGCATATTCTTCAAAAAGAGTTATCTTACTAGCAGTAAAGACTAGGGAATATACAATGGAAAATGATTCATTTTAAAGAAATATTTTAATACGTAGATGATATAATGCTAGTAATAGTGAGGTGCTATATGAAGATAATCTTAGATAAAAGTTTGGAAGCTCTTGGCGTAAAACATGTTGTAATTGGTATCGCTAAGAACGTTGATCCAAACGCAGAATTAACACCAGCATTTTTACAAAAACAAAAAGAGGTGGAAGAGTGGGCGCTACAGTGTAACATTGACGAAGTACTACAACACCCTTTTATTCAGGGCTACATTGAACTAATGCAGAAGGTTGGTAGAAGTATTAAGAAGAATCCACCAACTATTCCAGCATTTATTCGCAATATTCAACACCGTGGCGCTATGCCTCATGTCAATAGTATCGTCGATATCTATAATGTTGAGACACTAAAGTCTTTCCTAGCGATTGGTGGTCATGATTTCGATAAGATTCAGGAACCACTCTTGTTTACTGTTAGTCAAAAAGAAGATACATTCTTGCCGATTTGTTCAACTCCAAAACATGTTGCAGAAACAGATTATCTCTATCGTGATAGTCAAGGCATCTTAGCTTGGATGGGTGTTAGAGATGGCGAAAACTATAAGTTTGATGATACTACCAAAAATGCCATCTTCATTATCCAAGGAAATGGAAATACGCCAGTTGAAGATAGAGTAGAGGCACTACGTCGTATCGAACATGATTTGAGAGAATGTATGCCAGCGTTAGAGTTTGAGACAATTATTGTAGATGCAGAATAGATTCTTATATAAAAATTTCTGAAATCAAAGGATGAAATGAATTGAAATTCTTGGCATAAGACTATACAGTTATTATGCTAAGGGGGCAAAGAGATGTCTGAAGAAATACTAAAAGAAAATATGAATGAAGAAAGACTGCGTCATATGATTGAAGCTAGTGAGGCTGCAGAACTTTCTGAATATATCAAAGAGAATAATCCGATTGATGTAGCACAAGCTGCTGAATATCTTGATGATGAAGAACTATGGAAAATGTGTAGTATTTTATCTTCAGAGGATATTGCCTCCGTGTTAGAACAAGCAGATGATGATCTTCGAGTTCGCTTTACATATGCACTCTCTAATAATGAACTTCTTGAAATCTTTAGCAGTATGGCACAGGATGATATCGCCGATATTATTGGAGATTTAACAATTGGTAGACGTAAAACAATTGTAAATCTGATGAAGGATAACGACCGTACAGAAATTACAAATCTGTTGGAATATCCTGCAGATACGGCTGGTGGTATTATGACGACCGCCTACATCGCAATTAGGGAAGATTTGAAAGTCATAGAAGGACTAGAGAAGATCCGTGAGATTGGTCCTAAGATAGAAGTTATTGAAACAATTTTTGTTGTTAACGCAAGAGGGCAGTTGATTGGTACTGCAGATTTACGTGATATCTTATCTTCTGATAAAAATATATTGATGGCTGATATCACAAAGGAAAACTTCATTAGTGTAGGACCAGAGATGGATCAGGAAGAAGTTGCGAAACTTGTATCTAAGTACGACTTAAAAGCGATTCCAGTTGTAAATCAACGCATGGCAATCCTTGGTATCGTTACTGTCGATGATATTATCGATGTTATCGTCGAAGAGTATAACGAAGATATCTTAGAAATGGGTGGTGTATCCAAGGAAGAAAGATTAGATACAACACTACTACAATCCATCAAGTTACGTTTACCTTGGCTATTAATTAACTTAATTACAGCGTTCATGGCCTCCTTTACCGTAAAAGTATTTGAAGGTACCATTGCTCAGGTTGTAGCGCTGAGTTCTATTATGACAATTATTTCTGGTATGGGTGGTAATGCTGGTTCTCAAACGCAGTCAATCCTAGTTCGTCAGATTGCGACAGACAAAGTTGATTTCAAAAGAGATTGGAAATCCTTTGTAAAGGAAATTTTCCTTGGGGTTATTAATGGTACAGTGAATGGTCTGATTACAGCAATTATTGTAATGATTCTTTACCGTAACGTATTTCTGGGTGTCATTACAGTGATTGCAATGATTGGAAATTTAGTGGTAGCTGGCATCTTTGGATTCTTAGTTCCTGTTATCTTGGATAAGTTTGGTGCAGATCCAGCGGTATCTTCTTCCATCTTTGTAACAACTGCGACAGATGTATTGGGATTCTTTATCTTCCTAGGACTCGCAAATATATTCTTGCCAATGTTAATTTAAATAAAAAACTGGGTTGGTCTAGTGAAGATCAATCCAGTTTTGTTGATAGGATACAACGAGAAATATTTGTATCATACATAAATGTTTTTAGCGTTTCTACCTCAGAGACTGTCTCATCAATTTGATCGAAGTAATGAGCAATCTTTTCGATGTAGGATTGATAGTATGAATTAACTTCCAACTCTTTATTACGTGCTAGAGCTTCAAAGTATAAGAAGATTAATGTCCAAATGACTTCAAGACAAGAATCTTCAATCCAGAAGTCGGCTTTTTCTTTTGGTAGATAACATTGTTCTAATAGTTCTGTAATCAGTGGTAAGCCATCTTGTGATGATTGCCAAATATCTGTATAGATATAATCAAAGTTTGAAAGATAATCTTGATTGAAGTAATCAAATGCATCACCCTCAATGAGATGAATTGGCTTTGTTGTTTCGAATTGAGGGAGAATAAAATTTCTAAACATTGCAATAACTTCTTTTGAGCGTTCGATGACAGTGACTTCTTCTACATTTGGATTTTGAATTGCCATATATAGGAAATAACCGATGCCTAAACCAAAGGTAAGTACTTTGCCATGTGCTCTTTGTGCAGGAATATCATTGGTGTTGGCTTCACTTGGTGCATCAAACATCCAGTCCATATCATCTTGGTATAGATAGAGTGCATCAAAATTACGGTCCATTGCGCGTAATTTCATCCAATCATTTAATTCTCGATTTGGATCTTTTTGGATTACATCAGAATTAAATAATTCGAAGCCTGCGATCTTTCCTCTTTCGAAAGTAAAATGCGAATCTTTAATCCAATCTAAATGAATATTTTTATGGTATGGATTATTCTCCCACTCATCAACAGATAGGAAAAGAAAAGGGCAGTTATTGGAGTCTTGAAATTCTGGGATACCAGCATCTGCAAGCATTTTAATGACTTTCTTCTCATTTTTCTTTGTGATATGCATTCCTAAAAAATCATTTTTTGAATCATTCATGATATTCGTAAGGCAGCGATTTAGAAATTGATTGATTTCATCATTTAAAGTAATTTTCATGATTCAATCTTACATGAAAGTACATAATTTTTAAATGCAAGAATACTTTGATTTTCATCTGTTTCTGTTATAATTCACTTACTTGTTTGGAGGAGTTTATGGTACTTGCATTAGTATTGTTTGTTGTCATGTATATATTCTTATTGGCACTTCCTGAAAAACGTCCATATGTTGCATTAATTGCGGCTGGGGTATTTATTCTATTAGGAATCTTGCCGTTAGGAAATCTCATCAAAGCTGTGGATTGGAATATTATTCTAATGTTGGCAGGCACAATGATGGTTGTTCAGTTATTCATTGAAAGCCAAATGCCTGCACTTATGGCAGAAGGACTATTA
>CALEMV010000186.1 GCA_937910655.1 uncultured Solobacterium sp. | reverse complement strand
GTATTAACAAGTATGGTAAGAAATTAGGACTTGAAGTAGAACATTACATTATCTCTAGTGGTATGAAAGAAATCATTGAGAATGTAACAGTTGTGGATGAGTTTAAACATATCTATGCATGTAGTTATTTCTACGATGAAAATGGATTTGCAAGATGGCCAGCACAAATCGTAAACTACACGACAAAGACACAATATATCTTCCGTATTAATAAACAGGTATTAGATGAGAATGATTCTGAAGACTTAAATACATATATTGATCCAAAGTTACGTCCAATTCCACTTACAAAGATGGTTTATGTGGCAGATGGTTTAACAGATGTACCTTGCATGCGTCTTATAAAAGAATATGGTGGTCGTTCTGTAGCGGTCTATAACGAGAAGTCTGCAAAAGCAAAGAAGATTGCGGAAAAACTGATCCGCGAAGAACGTGCAAACTACATGGTAAAAGCAGATTACAGTGAAGGTTCAGAAATGGAAACATTGATGAAGATGATACTCGATCACATGAGTGCAGATAGTGCCCTAGAAGCTTTGGAAGGTAAAATCAAGTAAAGAAGGATATATCTATGACAAATGCTGAGAGATTTTTAAACGCGTATGCGCAATGCGAGAAGAAATTGGCCGAATTAGCAGAACAACCAAAGTACATTCCGTTTTCACAACTTGTAGCTCGCTGCGCTAATCGAAGTAGAGTTGTCGCACTTAACCAACAATCTCTACGTGAATATAATGAATTACGTAATGCAATCGTTCATATCCGTGGTAGTGAAAAAGAGATTATCGCTGAACCATGCGATAGTGTTACAGAAGATATTGAACGAATCGCAAAGTTATTAACGGAACCACATGACATTCTAAAGTATGCAAGCATGCCAGTAAAAACAATACATATCGATACAAGTATTCGTGATGCGTTTCATCTTATGCAAGAGATGGATACATCTAAAGTACCTGTATATAAAGGACAGAATTTTGTGGGAATGATTACCTTAGATGAAATTGCGAAAGTTGCGATGCAAGGAAGAACGGATGATACAGTCGTATCTGATGTATTATCTTCTGCAAAGAACTCTAGGGTTGTGTTTACCTCTAAGAGTAATAATGTAGATGTTGTATTGCGTTATTTTGATAAGGCTAGAGAAGAAGGTATTACTTTACTGGCAATCTTAATCACTGAATCTGGAAAGCCTAGTGAAAAACCTATCGGTATTATTACAACTTCAGACTTACCAAATATCTTGAAAATTTATGCATAAATATATTCCTCCTTTTCTCCACTTAACTGGCGCATATCCCTTGTACC
>CALEMV010000185.1 GCA_937910655.1 uncultured Solobacterium sp. | reverse complement strand
TAGAACAACTTTTTTATTCCGTCAACTTCCTACTTTGCAAAATGTCATCGTTAAATAAAAATGACACCTCTTCGTTAAATGATTTTGACACCTTGGATATGTGCATAATTTATTACCTTCTATGATAAGCATAGGAGGTGTTTTACTTTGAAAGAAAAGAAAAATAAAGAACTCGCAATCCGTCTGTTACGTGAAAAACTATCTAACGAAATGTTGTGGACATATGAAGAAATCTCTAATTTGACCCATCTGTCCAAGTCTTCTCTCATTCGTATCATGAAGGCCATTCTAGAGAAAAAGGATACCGTATCCATTCTCCTGCACGGCAATGCAGGTAAGAAATCTCATAAGGCTGCTTCCGACCAAGAAATCAACTTTATACGTAATCTTAAGCTACAGTATCCCGTCATCACGATAGCACAATTTAGAGATATCTTTATCGAAGATTTTTACATGAATCCAAATAAACAAGATATCGTCTCTTCATTTGGACTACATCTGCGTAGCCTTTCTTGGTTTCGCAATCTCTTTATCACTGAGGGCTGGTCATCTCCACATATGCGTCATGCATTAAAAACAAATCATTCGATTCATCTGATGCGTGTACCTTCCGCAAAGTCTGGTTTTCTTGTGCAGATCGATGGCACTCCTTTTGACTGGTTTGGTAACGGTGAAATGTGGACATTACATTTAGCAGTCGATGACGCTACTTCTGATGTTCTATCAGGGTATTTCATGCCTACAGAGAGACAGCTCGGATATTGTCATATGATGAAATATCTGTTTGAAGAATACGGTGTTCCCTCAACGCTTTATTCAGATCGTCATACGATATTTCACAACAAGACTGGAGAACTGACTCAATTTGGTCAAATGATGAATGACCTAGGTATCAGAATGATATTTGCAGGGTCTCCACAAGCCAAAGGAAGAATCGAACGGTACAACGGGACCTGTCAGAGCAGATTACCAAATGATATTAAGCGTTTTGGAATCAAGGACTATGACGAATTGAATGTATGGTTTAATACTACATATCGCAAGTATCTCAATCAAAAATTCGCTAGAAACCCAATTGATCCACATTCTGCTTTCATGCCTATCGAAGTCAATCTTAGTGAGATATTTACTCTACGATATATACGTAAAATCAATAACGGAATATTTTCATTCCAGAAGAATTATTACGCACCTGTCGACGATGATGGAAAGCCATATTTCATAAAGTCAAATACAGAAGTAAATGTTCGTATTGATGTATTTACAGAAGATGTATTTATCATCAGATATGGGAAAGTCATTCATTGTAAGATCGTATCTTCTCGTACCTACAGATAAACCTCAACTGCTGAGAATCAAAAAGAATTATCGCTACTACTTCATGAAGAAGATGAAGACTAGTTTAATTTTTGGCTTTTTTCACTTAAGGTGTCAAAATCATTTAACGTTAACATGATTTCTATTAAATTAACACCTATAACT
>CALEMV010000184.1 GCA_937910655.1 uncultured Solobacterium sp. | reverse complement strand
AGCTTTGATTATCTTTGATATTTTTGAAGGAAATGCATATTGGATTCAACTTGAGCTAAAGAAGAAGTATGGTAATTCCTTAAACTTAATTACTTTAATTGGTAGTGTTCGTAACATGTCTCGTCTTGATAGCATCATGGATGAATACAAGCCAGATATTATCTTCCATGCGGCTGCACATAAACATGTTCCACTAATGGAAGATAGCCCTAACGAAGCAATCAAAAATAATGTTATGGGTACATACAATGTTGCGGATGCCGCAATCCGTCATAACGTAAAGTGGTTTGTATTGATCAGTACAGATAAGGCGGTTAACCCTACAAATATCATGGGTGCTTCTAAGCGTCTATGTGAAATGATTATTCAGATGATGAATCGTCGCTCTCATCGTCTAGCACAAGAGAAAGGTTTAACACAGTATACGAAGTTCTCTGCTGTTCGATTTGGTAACGTACTTGGATCAAGTGGATCTGTTATTCCATTATTTAAGAAACAGATTGAAGCAGGTGGTCCAGTTACAGTTACAGATAAGAATATTATTCGTTACTTCATGACTATTCCTGAAGCAGTTGCCTTGGTATTACAAGCAGCTTACTATGCACAGGAATATGATGGAGACGTATTCGTATTGGATATGGGTGATCCAGTGAAGATTGACGATATGGCAAGAAAGCTAATTCGTTTATCTGGTTATATCCCAGATGTTGATATTGAAGTGAAGTATACAGGCCTACGTCCAGGAGAAAAGCTCTATGAAGAGCGCTTGATGGATGAAGAAGGTATGCAGACAACTGAAAATAAGATGATTAGTATCGGTCATCCTATCTCCATGGACGATGATGAGTTCATGGTACAATTAGAAGAACTAGAAAAGGCAGCCAATTCTGAATCACCAAATATCAAACAGATTGTTTCAAATATCGTGCCAACATACGTACCAAAAGATTAGTGACTAAGTGATAGTGGAGGGAATATGAATCAAAAACATACACTTACATTCAAGCAGAAATGTTATTTACCAATAAAGAGATTGATAGATTTAGTTCTGTCTGTATGCGGATTAATCGTATTATCTCCATTATTGATTGCGATTGTGATAGCGATAAAACTAGATTCTAAAGGTCCAGTTATCTTTAAACAAAAGCGTGTTGGTAAGAATAAGACATACTTTAATATCTGGAAGTTTAGAACAATGCGTACAGATGCCCCTAAGGATATGCCAACGCATCTATTATCTTCACCAGATGCATATATTACAAAGATCGGTAAGTTCTTGCGTCAAACAAGTTTAGATGAGCTACCACAGATTTTACAGATTGTAGTTGGCAAGATGTCTATCATTGGACCACGTCCAGCATTATGGAATCAATATGATTTGATTGAAGAACGTGATAAATACGGTGCCAATGATATTACTCCTGGTCTAACTGGTTGGGCACAGGTAAATGGTAGAGATGAATTGGAAATTCCTGTTAAGGCAAAACTCGATGGTGAGTATGTTGAGAAGATGGGATTTATGATGGACTGTAAATGCTTCATTATGACAATCTTCAGTGTCGCAAGACACGATGGGGTTGTTGAGGGTGGTACAGGTACTCTCAAAGATAAGTCAAAATAAATTGAGGATTAAATGGAAAGAAAAGTATTGATTGTTACTACAATTGCATCGATGATTAAGTACTTCTGCATGCCATTGATTGATTTACTTCAAAAGATGGGCTATCAAGTACAGGTTGCGTGTAATTTTGTGGATGGAAACAATATCTCTGAAGAAGAGATTGCTGATTTTAAAAAGGAACTAACGGAAAAGAATGTGGTATTTTACCAAATTCCTTTTTCGCGTAAAATCACAGATCCTAAAAACTATCAGTGTTACAAACAGTTAAAGTCAATTGTAAAAGAACAGAAGTTTTCTTTCATTCATTGCCATACACCAATCGCAAGTTTAATTGCAAGACTTGTGGGACGTAGTACACATACAAAAGTGATGTATACAGCACATGGTTTCCATTTCTTCAAAGGTGCTCCAAAGAAAAACTGGATATTACTGTATCCAGCAGAGTGGTATGCGTCATTTATGACGGATATCCTAATTACAATCAACCAAGAAGATTACATGCGTGCAAAGAATCATATGCATGCAAAACATACGATGTATATACCTGGTGTAGGCATCGATTTAAATAAATTTGGTAAAGCAGAAATCGATGTACAAAAGAAACGTACAGAATTAAATATTCCTGTAGATTGTACATTACTGCTTAGCGTTGGTGAGCTCAATGAGAATAAGAATCACCAACGTGTTATCCATGCATTAACACAACTTCCAGAGAATGTACATTATGCAATTGTTGGTATTGATCATTTAGATGGCTATAACCAAAAACTTGCAGAAGAGTTAAAAGTTGCAGATAGAGTACATATACTTGGATATCGTAGAGATGTATCAGAAATCTATGCGATGTCAGATATCTTTGTATTCCCATCCTATCGCGAGGGATTATCCGTTAGTTTAATGGAAGCAATGGCGACAGGACTACCATGTGTTGTTAGTAAGATTCGTGGAAATTCAGATTTAATCGATGAAAGTCGTGGAGAACTGTTTGATCCATTCTCTACAGAAAGTTGCTTACATGCAATTCAAAAGGTCTTAGATGGTGATTGGGCTAGTTACAAAGCGTCCAATCAAGCATTTATTCAAAACTTCTCACTAGAAGCAGTCATGGAGAAGATGAAGGAGATTTATTTATTAATCGAGAAAGATTAAGTAAAGGAGGATTGAATGAGTCAGTATAAAGTATCTGTAATTATGGCCAGTTATAATGGCGAAAAATATATTAGTGATGCGATTCAATCTCTTTTAGACCAAACATTCCAAGATTGGGAGTTGGTTGTTTGTGATGATTGTTCAACGGATAACACATATCAGATTCTAAAAGGGTATGCAGAAAAGTATCCAGATAAATTCCAAGTTCTTCATAATGAGAAGAACTTGCGTTTAGCTGCGTCTTTAAACCGTTGTATTGAATATACACGTGGTGAATATATTGCACGTATGGATGATGATGATGTTTCATTACCAGAGCGATTTGCAAAAGAAGTTGCGTATTTGGATGCTCATCCAGATGTATCTTTTGTATCAGCGAACATCAAGTTATTTGATGAAGATGGAATTTGGGGTATCAGAAAGTGTTCAGTTGAACTCAATGCTCGCAATATCTATCGTTATCATCCAATTGTTCATCCAACTGTAATGATTCGCAAAAAAGATCTTGTAGAAGTTGGTGGCTATACTGTTTCAGCTTTAACAAGTCGTACAGAGGATTATGATCTCTGGTGTAAGTTAATGTATGCCAATAAGAAGGCATACAATTTAGACGAGATTGTTTTAAATTATCGTGAAAATCGTACTTCAATGAAAAAGCGTAAGTTCCAATTCCGCGTTGACGCATGTAAACTAGCACTTCATTGGAGAAAGAAATTGGGATTACCTGTCAGTGAAAACTACTATGCATTCAAGCATATTCTTCACGGACTCGTACCACAGGCACTCATCCGTTATTATCATAAGAGAAAGTTTGGTAAGAACCTATGATGCCTAAGATTCATACAACAAAATATCGATTGGTAGGTGTGTATCTTAATATTGTACTACTTGCAATTAGCTTGTTTATGACATTTGGGATGAAGATTGATAGTCTTCGTTTTTGGGGTGCATATGGGCTTTTTGTTAGTACTGTTTTATTTATTACATATGCTGTAATTAATGAAAAAATCTTCACGGCATTCTCGTTGTTCTTTATGGCTTTTTGTGTCTTTCAATTTGGTCAATTTTACTTGTATGGGCTAGGTGTACAGTATGACTATGTATTCCAGCACCCATTTTATTCGAAGTTTGCGTCTGAAGAGGCAGTGTTAATAGTAGCGCAGTTTACACTTTTATCTATTCAAGCATTAATGCTTGCAGGTGTTATGGTGGGTGTAAAAGAAAAACAGTTTGTTCTGACTGAAGAAATGAATATCTATCATTTAAAGAGAGTTGGAAAGTTACTATTTTGGATTTCTGCTCCAGCAATGCTTATTATAACCTCTGTACAAGTGCTAATTACTCTTAGATATGGTTATGAAGCACTTCGTGTTGGTAGTACCGCTGCTTTTCTAGCAAGATTAGGAATTTTTGATCGTATCTCCATATTCTATATACCGTCACTAATTCTGCTTTGGATTGTAAATATCAATAAGAGAAAAACGCAGGTTATTTATGAGATTCTGATGATTATTCATACGCTTGCGTATCTAATTGTAGGACAACGTACATTTAGTATTGGTCTTGCTGGTACATTGATGTTAATGAAGTTTAATAATGCAAAAAAGATAAAATTTAGTAAGGTTCTTGCCATTATTGTTTTTGGAGTAGGCTTAATGGGTATTTCGAATTACCTGGCTGAAGCTCGACTGGCAGGTGGTGTTGGAATCGGGTCAAAATCTATCCTTGATGTATTTGTTAACTTTATAGGTAGCCTTGGATGGTCTTGTTTCCCAATGATGGTAGTTGTTGGTGCCTCACCGCAATCAATCCCATATACGTATGGGCTTTCCTACTTGGGATCGATTATTGGATTTTTACCATCATTTATTGATCCAAGTGGTTTATTACGTACGATTACAAATGCGTCTGTTGAGGGATGGTTAACAGCATACGTAAAAGCGAATTTCGGAATTGGTTATAGTTTGACTGCAGAGGCGTATCATAACTTTGCATGGTTTGGTGTGATTGCAATATTTATTATTGGAATTGTAGCAGCAAACATCCTGAACTGTACGAAAGAGAAATTATCACCATTCCGATATTATGTACAAATGTCTATGACATATGCAATGTTTACCCTACCACGTAGAGGTATATATGATATGTTTAATTACCTGTTCTACTTTGTATTTGTGTTCTGGTTGTTAAGAAAAATCAGTATTGCAATCGATACGAAAAAGCCAGTAACAGAGTAAGGAGGATTCATGAGTAACATCAATGAACGTGTTGGTAGTGCTGCAAAGTGGTCTATCTTCACAGAAATTATTGTAAAAATTATATCTCCAATTACAAACATGATTTTGGCACGTATCTTAGTGCCAGAAGAATTTGGTGTTGTTGCGACGGTGACGATGATTGTATCGTTTGCGGATATTTTTACAGATGCCGGCTTCCAGAAATATGTAGTTCAGCATCAATTTAAAACAAAAGAAGATGAAGATTTATCCATCAACGTTGCATTCTGGACGAATATTTCTATTTCTCTGTTATTGTGGTTGTTAATATTCTTGTTTGCAGAACAGATTGCGACGGTTGTTGGTAATCCTGGTATGGGTAAAGTGATTTATATTGGTGCAGCAATTCTACCGATGACATCCTTCAGTAGTATCCAAGCCGCAATCTTTAGAAAGAACTTAAACTATAAGGAATTATCTTTTATCCGTATTATTGTTAAGTTTATTCCATTAGTTGTGACAGTTCCTCTTGCCTTGATGAAATTCTCTTATTGGGCACTCATCATCGGTAATATTGCAGGTGAGTTATGTAATACATTATTACTAACATACTTCTCAACATGGAAACCACAATTGATTTATCGTTTTGATAAGTTAAAGGAAATGTTACATTTCTGTATGTGGAGTTTGATGGAAACAATCTCCTCATGGCTAGTTACTAATTCTGGTATCTTTGTGCTTGGAACATTATTCTCTCAGTACTACTTAGGTATTTATAAGACAGGTACGACCATGGTTGCCCAGATTACTTCATTAATCTCTGGTGCAACTATTAGTGTATTGTTTGCTGGTTTATCACATGTACAACATAACTATGACGAGTACAAGAA
>CALEMV010000183.1 GCA_937910655.1 uncultured Solobacterium sp. | reverse complement strand
ACCTGTGCGAGATTTCAATTCAACTTTACCTTCAGCTACACCACGACCAACTGTAATTCTAAAAGGAATACCAATCAATTCCATATCCTTAAACTTAACACCTGGGCGTTCATCACGGTTATCAAGTACTACTTCAATGCCTTGGGCTTGTAATGTATCGTGTAGTTCATTACCAATACGAACTTGTTCTTCATCCTTCATGGAAATGATTACAATAGCTACTTGGAAAGGTGCTAAATCTTTTGGCCAATTAATACCGTTTTCATCGGCATTTTGTTCTGCTAGGGCAGCCATTGCACGAGCAGGGCCAATACCATAGGAACCCATCCAAACATACTGCAACTGATTATTTTGATCAAGATACTGTAAGTCTAACGCCTTAGAATATTTTGTGCCAAGTTTGAATGTATTACCAACCTCAATACCATGCGCGAAATGTACAACACCTTCACCATTAGGATTCTTGTCTCCTTCTTGGATATTTCTTAAATCTCCATGTCCGGTAAGAGTGAAATCTTTTTGGTTTACTCCTGTGTAGTGGTAACCAGTTTTATTTGCACCTACCACAAAGTTATACATGTATAGTACTTCTTCATCTGCGTAAAGAGGGCATTGAATGTTGACTGGACCAGCAAAACCAATTTCAGCATTAGTCGCTGCCATAACTATTGCAGGATCCGCAAGTTCAACAGAGTTAGCCTCTAGTAGTTTACGTAGTTTTGTTTCATTAACATCACGATCACCACGTACCATAACAGCTACTGCTTTGCCGTCAACGTTATAGATTAATGTCTTAACGAACTTCTTTACATCTTTCTTTAGGAAGTCTGTCACTTCTTCGATTGTACGTGAATGCGGTGTTTCGACTAGAGTAAGAGTTTCTAATGTGTCTTCCTTCGTTGCAATCTCTGGAACACAAGGTGCGACTTCAATATTGCTTGCGAAACTATCATCATCACTTAATACAAGGATGTCTTCACCAAGTGGAGTAATAGCCTGGAATTCTTCTGACAATAAGCCACCCATGACACCTGTATCTGCACGAACAATACGATAATCTAAGTGAAGGCGATTCATAATGTTTTTATATGCATTAAATTGTTTTGCGTAAGATTTATCTAATCCAGCTTCATCTTTATCAAATGTGTAGGAGTCCTTCATTGTAAATTCACGCACTCTAATCAAGCCATAACGTGGACGCGGTTCATCACGGAACTTTGTTTGAATTTGATAGAGGGAAAATGGCATATCTTTGTAGGAACGAATCTGCATCTTAGCAGCCATCGCAAATAATTCTTCATGTGTTGGACCTAGTACATAAGGAACACCTTTACGATCCTTTAATGAGAACATACCTTTACCAAAACCTGCACGTCTTCCAGAGGATACATACACTTCCTCAGGAATTAATGAAGGCATAGATAATTCTTGGCAATCAATCTTATCCATTTCATCACGAATAATTGCGTAAATCTTTGATAATACACGATTACCCATTGGTAACATCATGTACACACCAGCTGAACTCTTCTTGATCATGCCAGCACGTACAAGTAGATTTGAACTTACTGAATCTTCATCTTTCGCATTCTCGCGAATTGTAAAGAAATAACTGTTTTTTAATCGCATAATATACCTCTTATAACCCTTAAGATTATAACATAGTTACCTCTAAATAGAATATTATCTAAAGCCTACATCCTAAGAAATCTTGAGAATGTTAGAATGATTTTTTTGTATGCATTAATCTGAAGTAGAATATATACAAAATACATA
>CALEMV010000182.1 GCA_937910655.1 uncultured Solobacterium sp. | reverse complement strand
AAGACAAAAGGAATTTCACGCGAAGCATATGCATACATACCACAAGGCGGTCTAAGACTTCAAAGATCACAAGATATGTACTTGTATCGCTCTGAAACACGCACTTATAACCCACCTGCTAAGAGTAGCGGTGGAGGTGGTGGCTTCCACTCAAGCAGCGGTGGTGGATTTGGTCATACAAGTGGACACTTCTAATACAACAATGGCTTACCCAATTTTGGATAAGCCTTTTATTTTACCACTGCAATTGCAATACCATCTCCTACATCAAGATGGAATGTTGTTTCAAAGCGAGAATCTGTTTTGAGATATTCACGGAACTTTAAAATCTTGCGTGTCATTTGTACAGTAGATCGATTTTGTGATAACTCAGGACAATCAACAATGCCATGAAACTGCAAGTTATCAAAGAAGAATACAGTACCCTTTCTTGCATTCTTAAAGAAGTGTTCCATATACTTGCGATATTGCGATTTTGCGGCATCAATAAATACTAAATCGTATATCTTCTTTGTTTCAAATTGATAGGCATCTTGTAAGTATGCATGCACTCTATCTTGTAGACCTGCATGCATGATATTATCTACAGCTTGATGATACATTTCAGGATTAATTTCAACTGTATCAATTGTCATATCCCAACGTAAGTTTGCCATTTGAATAGCGGAGTAACCAACTGCTGTTCCAATCTCCAAAATATCACGTATCCCTTCATGTCTACGTATATATTCCAGCAAGAATTCCATACCATCATCTAACATGATTGGCACATGCTCCTTACGTGCTTTATCGTGTATTTCCTGTAATCTAACTTCATCCATACAGACAGTATAATATATTATTTCGATACGGTACATGTTAGAATGAAAGGATAAAGAAATGGAGGGGCTATGTTAACACTTGAATTTGTGCGTGCCTTTATAGGTGAAAAAATGTATGCCAGAGGTATGCAGGAGTATGCCGAAGCAAATGTCTTTAACATGGAAATCACTGAAAATGATGAACATTACAAACTAATTACAGCTAATGTTCAAGGTGAAGAGTATTACAGTGTTCATGTTGTTAACATAGAGTTAAGCCCCCAAAACGAATGGATTACAAAGATGTCCTGTGACTGTGAGTATTTTGATTACCGACATACTCCATGTAAACATATCGCAGCTGTACTGATTGCCTATGTAAAACGAGATGAAGTACAACCTGAACCTTCTTTACGTAAAAAACATACTGATAAGTCATTCAAAGAATTCTTATCTAGTTATCAAGTACACACAAACACCTTCATAGAAAGACCTCTAAATATCATTCTAGAGCCTGAAATATCCCCAAAGTTTCGTTCTGACACTCTTGAAGTAGGATTTAAGATTGGTTTACTAAATGAGCATCTCTATTCTATCCAGAATATTTCGGAATTTGTTGAGAATATGGATGGTGAAAAGAGTAAAAAATATGGTAAATCCTTAGAGTTCACTCACACACTACAGGCCTTTCATCCACGATATCGTCCCCTTGTACAATATTTAATTGATTATGTGCATGATGAAACATCCTATTCTCTTTATCAAAGTATGCCAGGATATCGAATGATACATGCGGCCGATTTACCTCGTCGTACAATTACCGTAAAATCCTACGCAATCGATATCTTTTGGGATACAATCAAGGATCTTCCATTCAACATCAAAGAACATTACGGCATCTTACAATCGTATACTCTAGTTGATGGGCAACCATCTATGAATGCTTCTATCGAGAAAGTTGAGGATGGATATCAATTTAATACAACCGTATTACCATATATCACAGGCAAAAAACACACCTATTTCTTTGATGAAAATCGATGGATAATTTATCGCGACGTAAGAGCCTCACAAGCTTCCCGCACATTAATTGATTATTTCCATAATGGTAAATCAGAAAATATTTTTATTGCGGAAGATGATATCGCAACCTTTGCAAAAAATGTGTTCCCAATCTTACAAAAGAATCTAACTGTTCAAACAGAAGGCTTCAATCCTACGCAATATCTCCCAGAAGTCCCTACTTTTGAGATATATCTAGATATGCCACAAGATAACCTAATCACTGGTGAACTCTTCGCAATATATTCTCACGGTAAATACAATGTATTCTTACCAAGTGAAAATGCAGGAAATCGAGACTTATCATTTGAAAAAAATATGGATCATTTCTTCTCACCTTGGTTTAGTGCCTATGACCCATCCAATCATCGTATGGCACTTACAGACGATGACGATAAAGTATATCGCTTTATTAAATTTGGCATCTTAGAAATGCAAGCGAAGGCTGATGTATTCATATCGGAATCCCTCAAGAAACTGAAGATTCATAATCAAACACGTCTTTCGATTGGTGTATCCGTCAATCATGACTTATTACAACTCAACCTAGTGAGTGATCAAATCAATCTCAAACAACTGAATGAGATTCTCAGTAAATATGATCCAAAGAAGAAATACTACCGTCTAAAGAGTGGTGAGTTTGTTGAAATTGATGAGAATATTGAGGCTCTTGCAAGCTTTAAAGACGCAATGAATCTTAGTAGTGCTCAGTTTACCCGTGGTACAATTGACATTCCTGCTTACCGTGCAACTTACCTCGATCAATTATCTGAGACTTCTATCTTGAATATCCAAGCAGAGGAAAACTTTAGGCATCTTATCCGTAACATGAAAGATATCGAAGATATTGAATACACTATTCCCCAGGAAATTGAACCAATTTTACGACCATATCAGAAAAAAGGTTTCCGTTGGCTCTATGCACTCAAAGAAAATCATCTAGGTGGCCTACTAGCAGATGAAATGGGTCTAGGTAAATCTATCCAAATTATTTCTTTACTCGCAGCTTGGAAGGACCGCAAACGTGCGCTCATTGTATGTCCATCTTCTCTTGTGTATAACTGGGCCAATGAAATCAATAAATTCACGCCAAATATGCACTATACAATGATTTCAGGCTTTGCCAATATCCGTAAGGAGTTAATCCGTACTTCCCTGGAAAATGATATCCTAATTACATCATATGATGCTTTAAAACGCGATATTGATGTGTATCGTACAATGGAATTCTCTTGTCAGGTAATTGATGAAGCGCAATATATCAAAAATGCATCTACATTAGCTGCACAATCCGTAAAGGCAATCAATAGTCGCTTCCGTATCAGCTTAACAGGTACCCCTATTGAAAATAGATTAAGTGAACTTTGGTCTATCTTTGATTTCATCCTTCCTGGATTCTTTGGTTCTTATCAGAAGTTCCGCACAAATTATGAACTTCCTATTGTACGTGACCAAGATGAGTTCTTAGAAGCAGAACTGCAAAAGATGGTAACACCATTTATCCTACGTAGACGTAAAAAGGATGTATTGCACGATTTACCAGACAAAATTGAAGATGTATATTTTGGTCAGCTTGAAGATGAGCAAAAAAATCTCTATGAAGCTCGTGTTCAGCGCCTTAAGTTGATGTTGCAGAAACAGAGTGATGAAGAATTCAAGGAGAACAAGATTGCAGTCTTAGCTGAGTTAACACGCTTACGTCAATTATGTTGTGATCCGCACTTAATTTACGATAACTACAAAGGTAACTCTGCTAAGAAAGAACTCTGTTTAGATATCGTAGAAAACGCAATTGAAGAAGGACATAAGATTCTACTCTTCTCCCAATTCACTTCTATGCTAGATACCCTAACGCAAGAGTTTGATAAGAAAGGCATTCGTTATCATAAGCTCGTCGGTTCTACCCCACAGAAAGAGCGTGCTGAAATGGTAGAATCCTTCCAGAAAGATGATGTTCCCATCTTCTGTATCTCATTAAAAGCTGGTGGTACTGGTTTAAATCTTACAGCAGCGGATATCGTTATTCATTATGACCCTTGGTGGAATACTGCTGTGGAGAATCAAGCAAGTGACCGTGCACATCGTATTGGCCAAACGAATGTAGTAAACGTCTTCCGTTTAATCATCAAGGATACAATTGAAGAGCGAATCATTCAACTTCAAAAAGAAAAGTCCAATCTAGCTGACCGTATTCTATCTGGTGAAGGTGTATCTAGTGCTACACTATCCAGACAAGATTTATTAGAACTACTTTAAACCAAGCAAAAGAGACCTTTCGGTCTCTTTTACTATTTACGATATGTTAAGAACTGATTGTTCTTATCTGCAAGCCACTTGTTTTCACCAATTTGATACCAAGTATAATCACTTGTCTTTTCAATTGAGAGAACTGTAAACTTCTCTCCACGCTGTGCTGAACCAACTACATCAAAGTTTGTACCTGCACCACCACGGATATTCAAGGAGTCAATAACAACTTCAACTTCTCCTAATGTTTCTGGAGTAGGTTCTGGAGTTGCTGGTGTAGCAGTAGGTTCTGGTGTCGCATCGGAGTTTACAACCACGCTTGTCGTATTATTCTTTGAGCCAAAAAGTGACTTAAAATCAAACTTTCCACCCATTGAATCAAATACAATCCAACCAAGCCCTGCTAATAACATTAATGTTAGAATCACAATCAAGAATTTTACGAAGAAACTTCCACCCTTAGACTCCTCTTCCTCAAGGTCTTCTACCGCTTCATCATTTTCATCAAATAATTCTTTCTTGATGACTTGTGTTGCGGAAGAACGAATTTCTTGTTCATGAGAAATTGGTGTTGGTTCTTCCTTTACTGTTGGTAGTGATAATGTATCCTCAATTTCATCAGATACTGTTGGTATCTGCATTGTATTTTCATCAGAGCCTGATGTGGATGGTAAATCTGGGAATACTACTTCTTTACTCTCTTCTGTTGGAAGAGATGGTGTCTCTACTGGTGTAACTGTTTCTTCTGGTTGTGAGAATACCCCACTGAGTATATCGTCCTCTACTGATTGTAGTGCAAGGTCATCTTGCATCTTAAGAACCATTGCACGGTCTGATACTGGATTTAGCTTATCCATTAGTACGATGAGTGTTCCTAAATTGAATCCACTGCTCATTAGTGTATCCTTGGCTTCTGTTAACCAGCTCATCACAGACTGTGGAGTACTCATTAAGAGCTTTGCACTTTCTTCAACAGATAAACCATCATATAAGTGGAGTGCTAAAGCAGCTCTAGCTCCTGTGCTAAGTTTATCCATCATCTCTAATACTTGGTACTTCTTACCTTCTGTTGTTTCAGGTAAAACTGCCATATAATTAGGGATTTCATCAGCTTCTGTATACATATTGCTGTTGGTTGTAGACTCTTCTAAAGGCAATACATGTGCAATTGCTTCCTTACGAACCTTTTCAGCTGCCCAGCATTCAAACCACTCAGGATTTGTTACTTCCTTTAAGCTTGAGAATACTTTCTTTAGTCCCGCTTGTTCCACTTTTCTGGCCTGCTCATGGTCTGCCACAAATAATCTAGTGATAAAGTACATCTTATCTGAAATACGTCTAAGTATTTCTTTTGCGGCTTCAATATCACGGCTCTTTGCTTTTTCTAATAATTCCTTTATTGTCTGATTTTCTGACATAATTCCCCTCCACTATTAATTCTTCAAACTATGTATCGGGGCAGGAATTCTTCCACCACGATTGATTAGTTTATCTGCTTTCGTCATCTTAACTGGCATAATTGGGCCTTCTCCTAAAAGACCTCCAAATACCAATTTATCCCCTGCATCCATACCAATTGCCGGTATTAATCTGCATGCGGTTGTCTTATTGTTGATCATACCGATAGCAGCCTCATCTGCAATTATAGCAGATAGTGTCTCTGCTGTCGTATCACCAGGCACAATAATCATATCTAAGCCAACGGAACATACTGCCGTCATCGCTTCTAACTTTTCGATTGTTAGGATACCCTGCTCTGCTGCTGAAATCATTCCAGCATCTTCTGATACAGGAATAAACGCTCCAGATAATCCACCTACACTTGAGGATGCCATAACGCCACCCTTTTTCACTGCATCATTTAACATTGCAAGTGCTGCAGTTGTACCTGGTCCACCACAAACTTCCAAACCAATTTCTTCTAAGATTTGTGCAACAGAGTCACCTACTGCAGGTGTTGGGGCTAGTGATAAATCAACAATGCCAAATGGAACATTTAAACGTTGTGAAGCTTCACGACCTACTAATTGTCCCATACGTGTAATCTTAAATGCAGTTTGCTTGATGCAAGCCGCAACTTCATCCATGCTCGCATGTTCTCCTAATTTTTGTAAAGCAGCTCGTACAACACCAGGTCCTGATACACCAACATTGATGACACAATCTGGTTCAGATACACCATGGAAGGCACCTGCCATAAATGGATTATCTTCAACTGCATTGCAGAATACAACAAGTTTTGCTGCACCAAAACAATTATTATCTTTTGTAACTTCAGCACATTCACGGACTATCTGTCCCATCACCTTTACTGCATCCATGTTAATTCCAGCTTTTGTAGAACCAATATTCACACTGGAACAAACAATATCTGTCTCCTTCAATGCTTGAGGGATGGACATAATCAGTTCACGATCCCCCTGTGTCATTCCCTTTTGTACCAACGCAGAATATCCACCGATAAAATTAATCCCAATCTCTTTACCAGCCTTATCTAGTGCCTTTGCATACTTTACACAATCACCACCAGATACACTCTGTAATAGTGCAATCGGTGTTACTGACACTCGTTGATTGATGATAGGTATGCCATATTCACGTGAGATATCTTTTGCGACTTTTACTAGATCTTTGGCTTTTGTTGTAATTTTTTTATAAATCTTTTCACACGAACGATCGATGTCTTCATCCGCACAGTCCAGTAAAGAGATACCCATTGTGACTGTACGAATATCTAGACAATCTTCTTCGATCATATGAATCGTTTCTAGAATATTATCACTTTCAATACGCATAG
>CALEMV010000181.1 GCA_937910655.1 uncultured Solobacterium sp. | reverse complement strand
GTATTGTCCACTCTTCATCTTTTTCATCTCTGTTTGTTCGTGTTCTAAGTTCTTCCTAACAGCTTGTAATAGCTCATCTGCATCCTTTTGAGGTATCACTACAATTCCATCATGATCACCTACGATGATATCTCCAGGCATTACAACTTGACCACCACAACATACAGGTACATTCATTTCACCTGGACCACTGCGATATGGACCTAATGGTGTTTGAGTAATACCATAAACGGGAATTGGACTATTCTTGATGTCATCAACATCCCTAATTGCGCCATTTACCACAAAGCCACCTAATTGTTTTTCCTTTGCGTAAGTTACCATCATTCCTCCAACAAGAGCACGATTGGTAAACCCCGCACCATCAATCACAATGATATCCCCAGGTTTTGCATAGTCTAAGGCAAGTTGTGCCACAAGGTTATCTCCTGCTGGAACCTTGACAGTAAAGGCAGGACCACAAAGTGGAATATCATTGAAGGAATGAATGCCATCAAACATACAGTTCATCTTATAACAACAATCACCAATATTTGCGGATGGTAAACTTCGATACGCTTCGATAAGTTCTTGTGAAGGTCTTTCAAAGTCTATAAATGCACGAAATCCAATTGTCATATTAGATTTTATCCTTTCTCTTTCGAACGACATCCATGATGGTGCCATCTCTAGATTCAATAATAGCTACAACCTTATCCTCATACACTAGTGAGGCAGGCTCTTTTGCCATACCATATGCTATATCACGTAATTCTTCGATTGTCTTAATCGGAAGATGTGCGTTTTGTGCAACTTCTAATAGGTCCTGTCGCTTGGGATTAATCGCAATACCGTAATCTGTAACGATGACATCGACTGTTTCGCCAGGTGTAGTAACGGTCGTAACCTGGTTACGTATTGTTGGAATTCTTCCTTGTAAAAGTGGTGTAATGACGATTGTACATTTTGCACCTGCTGCTGTATCAGGATGACCACCTTGTGCACCCATCAGTTCTCCTTCAGAGCTTACTACAACATTGCAATTGAAGTGAATATCTGCCTCTAAAGTTCCTAGAATGACAAAGTCTAATTTATTTACAACAGCACCTTTGCAGAAAGGATCTGCATACTCCTTCGTTGTGATGGAATAGTGCTTTGGATTAGAAATGAGATTCTCAATCGAAGGTACATCAAAGTCCTGTGTATCTAAAAGACAGTTTACAAGACCTTCTTCTAATAAATCACACATTGGTTTTGACATTCCGCCAGCGCCAAAACTCATGTGAATATTCTTCTCTCTCATCTTTTCCGCAAGACATTGTGCTGTAGCGATAGAAGCTCCGCCAATTCCTGTCTGGAATGAAAACCCATCCTGAAACGCTGGTGTACATGCGATAAAATCAGCACAGCTTTGCGCCATCATGAGTTTTCTCATATCTGTTACAGGACGTGCCGCACCTGTCGCAATCTTATCCGCATCACCAATCGTATCAACTTTGATGACATAATCAACATTTGTCATACTGATATCTGCTGGAAAGTTTGGAAATGGAACAATACAATCCGTTAAAATCACGACGTTCTCTGCATATTCTGCATCGATTGCGGCATAGGATAATACACCACAGTTACTATTGCCACCAACACCTCGGCAGTTTCCGTACTCATCACAACTCGGGGCACCAATAAAGGCAATATCAATCTTTGTTTCCCCTGTTTCAATCGCACGAACTCTTCCACCATGAGAGCGTAAGATTGCGATACCCTTTAGTTTCCCTTCACTGATAGCTTCACCAAGCTTGCCACGAACACCAGATGTTTCAATATGTGTTACAGTACCATCTTCCATCATTGGCACAAGGTCATCTTGTGCTTTACTTAAGGAACTAGCACAGATTGTAATATCTTTATATCCTAGCTCATGTATGACATTCATTACCTGCATTACCACTAGGTCACCTTCACGGAAGTGATGGTGGAAACTAATTGTCATACCATCATGGGCATTACACTTCTGTAATACCTCTTGAATACTACTTTCAAGTTTGCTACCACTACCACCAATACGAGTCTTTGCTTTTACAGCAGTTTTTATATATTCGTGTTGATCAAATTGATATGATCCCTGAAAGACTGTTTTACCAGTTTCATCTAATACTTCTTGTGGAATTTCCCTTCCTACAGCATTAAGCATTGTCTACCTCCTGATATACGCCTGCAGCTTTTGCAAGTGCTATCGTTCTCTTTGCGCCATCATAGAATGCAACATCAATCATCTTTCCATCTACGGTAAATACACCAATTCCCTGCGCACGTTTTTCATCGATTTCTTTTACGACTTTTTGTGCAAAGATAATGTCTTCTTGACTTGGTGTATATACTTCATGAACGATTGGAATCTGTCTTGGATTAATAATCGATTTGCCATCAAATCCCATATCATGAATTAGTTTTGTTTCAGCCTTCAAGCCTTCCATATTATCAAGGCTTGTATAGACAGTATCGAAACATTGAACACCAGTTGCTCTTGCGGTAATTACCATTAACTGTCTAGCACCTGAGAGTTCAACACCTGTACCAGTGATAACTGTATGTAAGTCTTTTGTATAATCACCAGCGGATAGTGCTACCCCGAATAATCGTGAGGAAGCTGTACAGATCTCCTTTAGATTAATGACTCCTTTTGCGGATTCAATCGCAGCCATCAGTAAAGTATGCCCTTCTTCAACACCTGCTTCTTTTTCAGCCTTTAAAACTTCTGCTTCAACTGCTTGTACATCTTCAGCTGACTCTGTCTTAGGAATACGGATACTATCACAGCCTGCGTATACTGCACAACGGATATCTTCTTTCCAGAATGGTGTATCAATACCATTGATACGAACTACCTTCTCACAGTTTTGATAATCAACACTCTTAAGCGCATGCGCAAGCACAAAACGAGCCGCATCCTTTTCACCTAGTGCAACCGCATCTTCTAAATCGAATATCAAAGAATCCGGTTTGTAAATAAATGGATCTTTTAGTAAATTTGGCTTTTGTGCATTTAGAAACATCATCGTTCGACGTAAGCGATTCTTATTATTCATGTAGTAAAGCTCCCCATAGAATCTGATCCATCTGTTTCTGGCTACGATAGATTGCAGCTTCTAGTCTAGCCACAATCACATACTCAAAAGCGCCCATATCTTCAACATCAACTGTTACATCATTTACATCTAATTTCTTTAATGTTTGAAGAATTGTATTTCTGATACTATCACCATATTGATATAAAACTTTTGAAGAAAGGTTGATTTTGATATCCCCATCTCCCTTTGAAACTGTCACAAGGCAATCACATTTTTCAATTGTCCCCGCACTGGCTGTTTCTTTAATTTCCATACTACATCCTTTCCATAGATGTTAAATCAAATCTATCTACATCTAGAGTATCACTCTTCTTCAAATTTTACATGTGATAGGAAAGTGATATTTATCTGAATATTATAGATATAAAAAAGCCATGCACTATGCATGCATGACTAATCTTAATTCTTATTCAGCTGGGATAACAGAACCATCAGACCAGTTCTTCTTGATGAATTCACGAATTTCTTCTGACTGTAATACCTTAACTAAAGCTTGAATCTTTTCATCCTTTTCATGACCTTCTTGGCAAGCGATGATATTTACATATGGGTTAGATTCATTAGCCTTTTCAAGGATTAATGCATCAGATCCTGGCTTTAGACCAGCGTTGATTGCGAAGTTACCGTTGATAGCTACTAAGTCACCTTCACCGTTTTCATAAGCTGTTGCGAGTAATTCTGGTTTTACTTCCCGGAACTTTAAGTGCTTTGGATTGTTTGTGTCGTTATCAATATCTGCGATTGTTAAGTTTAATACATCTGCGTTTTCTGGTAACTTCACTAAGTTTTCCTGTGCAAGAATTGCTAAGATACGACCGTTATCTGCTACAGAGTTAGAAATAACAACTGTTGAACCATCCTTGATATCAGAAACTTTCTTGATTGTCTTAGAGTAGATTCCAAATGGTTCGATATGAACTCCACCTACATTAGAAATCTTGTAATTCTTTTCTTTCTTTTCTTTATCAAAGAATGGAACGTGCTGGAAGTAGTTTGCGTCTGCTTCTCCATTAGATACTGCTTCGTTTGGAATGAAGTAATCATCTGTAACTGTTACTTCTAGGTCGATGTTGTACTTGTTCTTTAAGATGGACTTAGCTTCTTCTAGAATCACTGCGTGTGGGTTAGCAGTTGCGATTACTGTTAACTTTGTACTGTCTGAAGAAGTTGTTGATGCACTTTCTTTTTTGGATGTTCCGCATGCTGTTAAGCCTAATGCGAATGTAGCTGCTGCAATAATCTTTGTAATCTTGTTCATGAGTTTTCTCCCTTTTCTTTTTATATATTTATCGTTTGTCGATTCGTTTTACGATTGCATCACCCATCCACTGTATTGCAAATACAATGACGATAATGATGATGGTTGAAGTATAAAGTATCAATTCATTTCTTCTTGCAAAACCATATAAGTATGCGAGGTTTCCAAGTCCTCCAGCACCGATGGCACCTGCCATTGCTGTATAGGAGATTAAGGAAATTCCTGTTACTGTGATTCCTGAGATCAAGGATGGTAATGCTTCAGGAAGTAATACTTTCAAAATAATTTGCCAATTGCTGGCACCCATTGCTTTACTTGCTTCAATGGTACCTTTGTTTACATCTTGGAATGCGATGATGCACATTCGTGCATAGAACGGCGCTGCCGCAAATACCAGTGAAGGTAAGGCTGCTGTAGCTCCTAACATCGTTCCTACAATCAGCTTTGTAAATGGAATCAAGATAATCAGTAAGATGATAAATGGAATTGCACGTAATACGTTAATAATTACATCAATCACTCGATTGATAATCTTGTTTTGGAATAGTCCACCCGTTTGTGTACAGTACAGTAGAATACCAATCAGTAAGCCTAAGACTGTCGCAAGTACAAGTGATACGGCTGTCATATAGAGTGTTTCATTGATAGCTTTGAATAGCTGATCTAAATTCAGTACGCCACCTATCATTAGAGCACCTCCACTATGACATTGTTGTCAGTTAAGTATGTCACAAACTTGTTGTAGTCACTATCAACTCCACCACTAATATGAATGTATGTAACACCCATTGGTCCAACAGAGGATTGTGAGATGTTTGACTCTACAATCGATATCTCAAATGGTACAAGTCTTGCCGCATTGATAATCGTTGGCTGCTCTGCATTATTTCCTGTAAAGGATAAACGTAGTAACTTACCACTTGGATATTTCTCTTTTAAGCTCTCCGCCAATTCTTCGATTGTTTGGTTGGCTTCAATATTCTGCACAAATCTTCTTGTGACTGCGTGTTTTGGATGTTCGAACAACTGTTTCACTGTTCCTTCTTCCACAATATTTCCATCACTCATCACTGCCATTCGTGTACATATCTTTTGAACAACTTCCATCTGGTGTGTAATCATCACGATGGTGATTCCTAAACGACTATTGATTTCTCTTAATAGTTCAAGAATCTGCTCTGTTGTATCAGGGTCTAGTGCAGAGGTTGCCTCATCACATAGTAGAATTCTTGGCGAATTGGCGAGTGCTCTTGCAATACCAACTCTTTGTTTTTGACCACCTGAGAGTTCACTTGGGTATGCATCTTCTCTTCCTGTTAAGCCTACCATTTCAATTAGCTCAGCTGCTCTTTGTTTTCTCTCTGCTTTAGGCACATGCGCGAACTCTAGAGGAAGTTCGATGTTTTCCGCGACTGTTCTACTCCATAGGAGGTTGAAGTGTTGGAAAATCATACCGATTTGTTGACGTTGTAAACGTAGTTCTTTAGGACTCAGTTCTTTGAAGTTGACACCATTGATGATAACATCACCAGCTGTCTGTACTTCGAGTTGATTGATCAAACGAATTAACGTACTTTTACCAGCACCGGAATATCCGATGATGCCGTAGATTTCACCATCATTGATGGTGAGTGAAACGTTGTTTACCGCATGGATGTTTTCCTTGTTCGCTTTGAATGTTTTCACTATGTTATATAACTCAATCATCGCTGCCTCCTATCTATATAAACAAAAATCCCGCACTTACACTTACATGTAAGGACGGGATAAATAATCTCGTGTTACCACCTTAGTTCATATGCATTTCACAATACATACCTCATCGAGTACCAACATACTCTTTGTCTATAACGGGACATCCCGGTACTCCCTACATTTCGGAAGAACAACTCCAAGACCATCTTCACTAAACCTTCGTATATCCTCTTCTCAGCATTCGAGGACTCTCTGTGATACTATCTTTCAGCTACTCTTCTTATCATCGCTTATGCTTATAGTTTATTTTGAATTTAATAAATGTCAATAACTTTTTTGAATTTTATTTACAAATTAGTTTTTCAATACAACTAAACTTTTTAGTAATTGCAAAAATAGCCACCAACAAAATAAGTGTTGTTATTAAACTACCTTCTAAACCAAAACTGCCACCATTAATAAGCGTAGTTGCATCACTTAGTTTTGAAAAAAGAACAAATTGCTGATTACCATTGCCTGATACAGCAACTCCTAAAAGTGGTCCCTGCGTAAAATTCCAAGCAGAATGTAAAGCGCCTATGAACCATAAACTATTTGAATGATAGCGAACTAGCGCAGCAAAAACGCCAAATATAATAAGATTAATAAATGCTAGTACTGAAATCCCGGGATTCCTCAGATGCAGTACAGCGAATAATAAACTCGATAAAGCAATTACCATCGGAATCGGAAGGAATGTATTTAGTCTTTTGTAAAGGTATCCTCTAAATAGTACCTCTTCGTTCACTGTCTCTTATACACATCTCCGAGCCCACGAGACTAGGCATGATCTCGTATG
>CALEMV010000180.1 GCA_937910655.1 uncultured Solobacterium sp. | reverse complement strand
TCTTAAGAGTGCAATGCGAAAAGGCCATTTTAAAGCTTATATCTGTAAGAAATACAATGATAGAAATATAAATGGTGTAATTGATATAGCAAGACATATACGATTGAATACCCCTTTTATTGGAAATGTATCGTATAGCCAAAGAGAGTATTCTTTTGATAATTATCTAATGGAACTTATTCGACATACGATTGAGTATATAAAAGGGAAATCGTATGGATATGCACTTTTGAAAAACGTCAAGGATGAAGTGAAATTGATTGTGGAATCAACACAGGGGTATTGTGCATCAGAACGAAGAACAATCATAGAAGAAAATAAAAAGAATAAACTAAGCCATGCGTATTACCACGAATACAGGAGCTTACAAATGCTTTGTATTATGATTCTGCAAAATCAAAAACATAGGTTTGGACTTGGGAATAGGCGAATCTACGGAATCTTATTTGATGGGGCCTGGTTATGGGAAGAATATATTAATACTCTCATTGGAGAACAGTTCTATCATCCTATGAATAAAGCTAGAAGTGGACAGCAAAAACTTTTTTCTGATGGTTCAGGATTGATTTATCCAGATTTTATTGGAAAGAATTCTGCAAATAGAATAATAGTGGACGCAAAGTATAAACCAATAAGAAATATTGCAAGCGGCGATTATCTGCAAGTACTAGCTTATATGTTCAGATTTGATGCGAAATGGGGATATTATATTTATCCGGATATTTACAATTCAAATGTCAAAGAATTGATGCTGAATCAAGGAGTTACATTTGAAAATAGTGTAAATCCTAGAGAAAATATTGGTGTAAAGAAAGTTGGCTTGAGCATTCCATGCGCATGCGATAATTACCAAGAATTTGTTAATCAAATTCAAAAGAGTGAGGAAAAGTTAAAACAGTATTTTAAGGAAGATTTATAGTGCGTTTGATACAAATAAGGATTCAAGTAAAGATTTGTTGAGTACTATAATAATTTGTGGTTTGCTAATTGCATCTATATTAGAAAAGCTTTTTGTGAAAAAAATACATTCGTGCACAAAGGATGGATTTTTATGCATGCATGTTTATATTGTATGGAAAACAATCATAAATTATTGGCTATTAGATTGTGTGATATTCAACTTTGTATAAGGGATTGAAATGGAAGTCGAGGTTTGCTATACTAAGTCGCGTAAATATTGAAATATATATTTGAAAGAGGGGACTACTACATGAATTTCTTTGATATCTTTGTAAAGACATTATCAAATGAAAAGATCAATTCGGCTATTATTTCTAGCGTAGCGATTATCCTATTAGGTTATGTTATGCGTCGCAAGAAGGTATTCGATGATCGCACAGCGAAAGTATTAACACAGGTTGTACTTTCAGTATCAATTGCTGCATTGGCATTTAAGTCATTTATGGCGCCAATCAAACCAGAAACATTTACACAAGGTTTAAATGTATTAATCTGGGGTATCGTAATTTATATCTTACTCATCTTCTTAACGATTCCGCTCTATGCGAAGTTTGAAGGTGATGAACAGGATGCTTTACGTGTACTAAGTATTTTCGGTTCTACAACATTCTTCGGAATTCCTATTGTAAGTGCAATCTATGGTGCAGAAGGTGCGTTATACGCTTCTATCTTCAACATTGGTTACAGAATCTTCTTATATTCTTATGGATATATTAAGATGAGTGGATTAAAGATGACATCTAAGAATATCAAGTCTATGTTCTTAAATCCTATTGTTATCGCTACATTCTTAGGTCTATTCTTGTGGTTAGCACAAGCATATTTACCACAGGTTACTGTGGCTGTGAAGGATGCAACGTCAGGTGAAATGGTGAATAAGTCAGTTTCATTCATGCGTTTAGACCTTACTTCTCCACAAATCACACAGATTTTAACTTACTTAGCTGGTTTAGCTTCTCCACTTGCTTGGTTAGCAATTGGTTCTACACTTGGTTCAGTAAACTTCAAGGATGCAATGACAGACAAGAAGGCATTGTACTATACATTTATTAAGTTATTGATTATCCCTGCATTCAACATCGTTGTATTAGCAATCTTAACAGTAACTCATATCTTACCAGTTAATCTTGTTTCTTTAGGTACAACAGTTATTATGATGGCTACACCTCCAGCAACAGTTGCGGCTTCTTATGCAATTCGTTTTGATAAGGGTGCCCTCGTTGCGTCTAACACTTCATTGATTGCGACATTAGCAGCTGTTATTATGGCTCCTATTTGGATCGTTATCGTTGAATTAATTGGACATTTAGGAATCTTTTAATTAAGAATAGTATTATAATAAAGCGGGATAAATATCCCGCTTTCATAAATAATAAACAGAAGGAGTAAAATTATGTCATTTAAAGTAGTATGTTATGGTGTTCGACCAAATGAAGTAGAATTTTTCCACAAGTACAATAAGTACAACTATGACTTAAAGCTTGTTGAGGGTTTAACAACTCATGAGAATATCACTGAGTGTGAAGGTGCTGACGCAGTATTATTACGTGGTAACTGTGTTGGAGATCGTCAGAACTTAGAAAAGCTAAAGGAATATGGAATCAAGTATGTATTTACACGTTCTGTAGGTTTCAATCATATCGATTTACAGGCTGCTGCAGATTTAGGTTTAATCGTTGCACGTGTTCCTGGATATTCTCCAAATGCTATCGCTGAATTATCCTTAACATTAGGTATGATGTTATTACGTCATACAGCTGCTGCGACAAGTGCAACTGCTGCAGGTGACTTCGTCGTTTCACCTACATATTTCTCTAAGGAAATTCGTAACTGCACAGTAGGTATTATTGGTACAGGTAGAATTGGTTTTACAGAAGCTAAGATGTTTAAGGGCTTAGGCGCTAAGGTTCTTGGCTATGATGTGTATGAAAATGATGCTTGCAGAGAAGTATTAGACTATGTAACTCTTGATGAATTACTAGCACAGTCTGATATCGTAAGCTTGCATGTTCCATACTTCCCTGGTCAGAACGACAAGATGGCTAACGCTGAATTCTTTAGTAAGATGAAGGATGGTGCAATCTTCTTAAATACTGCTCGTGGCGAATTACAGGATAATGAAGCAATCTTAGCTGCTCTTAAGTCTGGTAAGTTAGATGGATATGGAACAGACGTGTTCGCTAATGAAACAGCATTCTTCTTCAAGAAGTTGGGTAGTGCTGCAGAAATTTCTGATCCTACAGTTCGCGAGCTCGTTCAGATGTATCCAAAGGTATTGGTAACACCACATATCGGTTCTAATACAGATGAAGCTTTAGCAAATATGATTGAATATTCGATGGATAACTTCAATGAGATTCTAACAACAGGAACAACTAAGAATCTTGTAGCTCTTCCTGAAGCAAAATAATAATCTTTCTTAAGATACTCGAGAGAGTATCTTTTGTTTTCCTGGGAAATGATATAATTTGAATATACAGGAGATACAATGATGAACACAAAAGAAGCTGCTCGCAAATGGGAATGTTCTATTAAGACGGTAACGAAATTATGTGCGGATGGAGTTATACCACTGGCGGAGAAAGATGAACGGAGTAGATGGATTATTCCGAATGAATGTGAAAAGCCACCAGTCTCACGTTTTAGACTCTGTTATCTAATGGATATGATTAACCAACTCAAAGAGGGTGTAGTATATAAACATATCAAATGGGGTATTAGTGAGAAAGAATTAGTTGAGGGATATAAGTACCTCATTGAAAATGCGATGGTTTCTTCTTTTGATGTACATCAATTAGAAAAAGAACTTCCAAAAGCAACTGTGACTTCACGAGGCAAAGCACTCATGGAAAGAGAGAACAAAGAAGGTTCTAGTCAACGTAAGTTCAATATAAATTTTAAAATCAATACAGGTGTATTTAGTTTTGAAACAGGATATGAAAATACTAAAGGGAAATAATATGGATAGTATTGAAACAGATCGCTTGATTTTACGTAAATTTGTATTCTCGGATAAAGATGATTTATTTGAAATTATGTCGGATGAACAGACGAGCTTAGATGATGGTGGCTATCATGCATGCAAGGGACAAGATAAAGAATATCTTGCACTAATGGAAATCCTTAGTGCACAAAAAAGATTTAGTATTATCTTGAAAGAAAACCAAAAGATGATAGGAATGATTAACCTTCAAGATGACGATAGAGCAGTTTCTTCTTATGAGTTAGGTTTTGTGATGAATCCAAACTATCGAAGAAAAGGATATACATATGAAGCAGTACAGGCTGTGATAGATTATTACTTTGAGCATAATTTAGTACAGATGTTTGGTGTATCCTGTTTTCCTTACAACAAAGCCTCTCTAAAATTAATTGAAAAGCTAGGCTTTGTGTATGAGGGGAAGGAACATAAGGGATTGAATCATGCGGTTTATGGTCCAATTGACCTATTATGTTATTATAAGGATAAAGATGAGTAGGTAAGATGAAGAAAGTAATTGTAATTGGATGTTGCGGTAGTGGTAAAAGTACATTTGCAAGACATCTGCATGCATGTACTGGAATTCCACTTTTTCACTTGGATCAGTTAAATTGGAATACGGATAAAACAACGGTAGAAAAGACGGTATTCTTGAAACGTGTTAAAGAACTGATTCAAAAAGATACATGGATCATTGATGGTAACTATGGTTCTTCTATGGAAATGCGTATGCAAGCATGTGATACTGTATTCTTCTTGGATTATCCAGTGGATGTGTGTATACAAGGCATTTATGGACGCGTTGGTAAGGCTCGTACTGATATGCCATGGGTAGAAGACGAAGTTGATGATGATTTGATTGAATTTGTCAAAAATTATGAGAAGGAAGATAGACCGGAAGTTTTAAATCTTCTTTCAAAATATAAGAGAAAGGACATTCATATCTTCCGTTCTCGTTTAGATGCCAACCGGTATTTAGAGTCATTAAAATAGCTGTTATTTGTCACAACTTTGTTGTGGCTTTTTTGATGGATTATTCATTGACGTACGGTGTGAAAGCAACTAAGATTGTTGTGTAATTGAAAAAGGAGGTGGAGATATGGTTCTAAATAATGAGAAGAAGTCAGGTCCTACACCTAAGTCAACTGGTGTTGAACAAGAGTTTCAACAGATTGCGAAAACAGAGGAATCTAATCTTCTACAGGAATTAGCTTGTACACGAAATGGTATAAGCGATGAAGAAAGAGAAGAAAGATTAGAGAAGTACGGCTATAATGATTTGTCTGCGATGCAGAAACATAGTTGGGCGTATTTCCTTTTACATAGTTTTGCGGATGCGTTTATTATCGTTTTACTTGTATTAGCGATTGTGACTTTTGTTGTGGAGTCGGATATCTTATCTGGAACAATTATTCTTGCACTAGCATGTATGAGTGCAGTAATTCGTTTCTTCCAAGACTATGGTTCTTACCGTGATATGCAGAAGTTAAAAGAGATGGAGCATGATACGGTTAGAATTCAGGTTCCAACAGAAGATGGTACTGAGGTTAGAGAAGTACCGGTGGAAGAAGTGGTTCCTGGTGATATTCAATTGATTGGTTCTGGAGATATTGTCAGTGGTGACTTATATCTTCTTGAAAGTAAGGACTTATTCGTTTCTGTATCTGCTTTTACAGGGGAATCCATTCCGGTAGAAAAATATAAAGGCGTTGACGATAGAATTGTTAATGCGGCAGAATTAAACAATATCTGTTTGGGTGGTTCTACTGTGAATTCCGGTACAGGTGTTGGTGTTGTAGTACGTACCGGTAAGAGTTCTTATCTAGGTAAGATTTCTTCAACAATTCATACAAAGAAGAAAGAGACAGATTTTGATAAGAGTTTGTCGAAGATTACAAGAATCTTAATTACTTACATGGTTGTAGTAGTTATCTTCGTGTTATTGATTAATGGTTTGGTGAAGAAGAATTGGTTAGAAGCGTTCTTATTCTCTATCTCTGTTGCGGTAGGTATTACACCAGGTATGTTACCGATGATTGTTAACGGAACACTTGCCAAGGGTGCTAAATTCCTAGCGAAGAAGAAGACAATAGTTAAGAATATGTCTGCGATTCAGAATTTAGGTGCCATTGATGTTCTATGTACCGATAAGACCGGTACACTAACGATGGATCATGTTGTATTGCAGAAGTATCTTGATGTAAATGGTGAGGATTCACATTTAGTATTGAATTATGCATGGATGAATGCATATTACTCTACGGGAGTTAAGAATCTGATTGACCGTGCAATCTTAGCCTATGGCGAAGAGAATGATGCGCAAAAATACGCTGGTGGTTATGTGAAGTCTGATGAGATTCCATATGACTTTGAACGTCGTAGAATGAGTGTTTTGATTTCTAATCCTGGTGGTGAACACTTAGGTGGAAATGTTGAAGAAATTCTTCCGATGCCACAGGATGAGGTACTTATTACAAAGGGTGCTTTGGAGTCTGTATTAGAGTGTTGCAGTCGTATTCGCGTGAAGAAGGAATACATGGATATTCACGAAGAAGATCTTGCGAAAATAAATGATCTTGCGGAAGAATTAAATAAAGAAGGTATGCATGTCATCGGTGTTGCCGCAAAGAAGAAGAGCGTAGGTGATACAACAGTCTTCCATGCGGAAGATGAAACAAATATGACGTTCTTAGGAATTATTGCCTTCCTTGATCCACCAAAACCAGACGCAAAAGAAGCAATTCGTGGTTTGTATGATGCTGGTGTACATGTAAAGGTTATATCTGGTGATGCGCCTGTTGTCGTTGAACATGTATGCAAGCTTGTTGGTATGAAGGTTGGCGATCAAAGTGCTGTTACAGGGTCTGATTTAGAGAATATGAGTGATGCGGAATTATCTTCTGTTGTGGAGAAGAATGATATCTTTGCGCGCTTATCGCCAATGCAAAAGAAGCGTGTTGTGGATGCGTTACGCAATAATGGTCATGTAGTTGGCTATATGGGTGATGGGGTGAATGATGCGCCTAGTCTACACGATGCGGATGTTGGTATTTCAGTGGATAATGGTACTGATGTTGCTAAAGCGAGTGCGGATATTATCCTGTTGGAGAAGAGTTTAACGGTTATCCTCAATGGTATTTATGAAGGTAGACGTATTTATGGAAATATCTTGAAGTATATGAAGATGGCATTATCCAGTAACTTTGGTAATGTATTCTCTGTACTCATAGCCTCAATTTTCTTGCCGTTCTTACCGATGTTGCCATTACAGATTTTGATTCAGAATTTGATTTATGACTTTACACAGATTGCGATTCCGTGGGATAACGTCGATGATGAATTCTTACAAATACCACATAAGTGGAATAGTGCTTCACTTGTGTCATTCATGAATGTCATGGGTGGTTTCTCATCTGTATTTGATGTACTGACGTTCT
>CALEMV010000179.1 GCA_937910655.1 uncultured Solobacterium sp. | reverse complement strand
ATCATAGTTCACGTAAATAAATAGTTTATCAAAACGGTCGTTAACGTTTGAAAGAGATTCGCTTTCGATGTCGACCGTTTATTTTATGGAGGTCTTATGGAAAGATATACATTAGATTTTAATTTGCCAGTACATATCTTCTTTATTGGTATTGGTGGTATCAGTATGAGTGGTCTTGCGAAAGTGTTGGTAGATCGTGGCTTTCATGTAAGTGGATCAGATAACCACGAAACAGAACTAACTAAGATGTTAGAACAACATGGTGCGAAGGTATTCTACGGTGGCCAAAAGAAAGAGAATATTACAGATGATATTGATGTTGTTGTATATACAGCTGCGATTCATCCAGATAATCCTGAGTATGTAGCAAGTGTAGAAAAGAAGATTCCTATGATGACACGTGCAGAATTACTTGGAGAGCTGATGGAAAACTACAAGAGCAGTATCGCTGTTAGTGGTACACATGGTAAGACAACTACAACATCGATGTTAAGCTATATCTTGATGGCAGCTAATACAGATCCAACGATTAGCTTGGGTGGTATGCTTGCACATATTGGTGGTAATATTCGTGTTGGAAGAGGAGAGACATTCCTAACAGAAGCTTGTGAATACACAAATAGTTTCTTAGAACTAAAGCCACTTGTTGGAATTATCTTAAACGTTGAGGCAGACCATTTAGATTTCTTTAAAGATATAGATGATATTCGTTTATCATTTAGAAAGTTTGCGTCTGCCATTAAAGAAGGTGGAACACTTGTTATCAATCATAATATTCATGATAAAGAATATATAATTGGTGATTTTAAAGGTACGGTCATTACTTTTGGTGAAGATGGTGATATGCATGCAAGAAATATTGTTTTTGATGCATTAGGAAATCCTGGCTTTGAAGTGTATTACAAGGATGAAAAACTTGGTGATGTTCAGCTTTTAGTTCCAGGCAAGCATAATGTAGATAATGCACTTGCTGCGATTGCGACTGCATATAGCATCTGTATCGATTTTGCTGCAATTAAACAAGGTTTAGTAAGTTATAGTGGCGTTGATCGCCGTTTCCAATATAAGGGTAAGTGTAATGGTGCAACCATCATTGATGACTATGCACATCATCCACAGGAAATTGAAGCAACCCTCAATGCTGCAAAACATTATCCCCACAAAAAGTTATATGTTGTATTCCAACCACATACGTATTCACGTACAATTGCGTTATTACCTGAATTCGCAAAGGCTTTAGAGAATGCGGATGTCGTTATACTTGCGGAAATTTACGCTGCACGAGAAGTAAATACAACAGGTGTTAGTGCAGAAGATATCTCGAAGTTAATGGATCAAAGTAAAGTGACTTCCTTCTACTTACCAACGTTTGAGGAAATTGAAGACTATCTACGTAGCCATCTTGAAGAAGGTGACTTATGTATAACCATGGGTGCTGGTAATGTAACTGATATTGGACCAAAACTTGTACAATAGTTTTTAACCGATTGGAGATAATCCAATCGGTTTTTATAATTATATAGATAATTATTATCAATTCTTTATTTAGTGAAAAACTCTCTAGCATGACTTGTTAGAAAGCATGGATTTCGGTGTCTGGCGAAAGTATGATATAATAAGAGTGTCGAAAGTATATTGAGATAATCGAGTAGAGTGATTTATTTCAATTACAGATAGTATATTTCATTAAATTACTATTTTAATTACTTGGATTCACAAGTTTCTTTTATAATACCTCAATATCGTTTTCGAATTGAATAGTTAAAGAAGGAGGACATAATATGTCAGTAAATGAAAAGATTGATCAGTTGAAGGGTGCGGTTAAAGAAGAAGTTGGAAAATTAACTGGAGATAAGAAAACTGAACATGAAGGATTAGCTGAGAAAGTAACTTCAAAAGCAAAAGAAGTAGCAGAAGGTGTTAAGGATGCTGTTGAAGGAACAGTAAATGGTGTTAAGAATATTATTAACGAAAATAAAGATGATGTTGCAGAAAAGGTAAATACATTTGCTAATAATGTAAAAGATGCCGTTGAAGGTACTGTTGATGGTATCAAAAACATTGTGAACAAAGATAAAGAATAATTTTTTGAATTGAACCTCATGATGTGGAATACAGATTATGAGGTTCATTTTTTGTAATGCGTTATATGGATTTAGATACCAATAAATCCTTTAATTAAAAGATTAGGAGATTTTATGATAAAACGAATTTTAAATATAGCACTAGCATATGTTGGGGTTGTGATAGGCGCAGGACTATCCTCTGGACAAGATTTAATGCAATACTTTGTAAGTTTTGGAAAACTTGGAATATTTGGGACTGTTGTCCTTGGGGTAATCAGTGTATTTTTTGGTAAGATTATTATTACGCTTGGAAGTTATTATCGCTCAAATGATCATTTTGAGGTGCTTTCACAAATAACGAGTCCATTCATAAATAAAATACTTGATATTTCTC
>CALEMV010000178.1 GCA_937910655.1 uncultured Solobacterium sp. | reverse complement strand
ATCGAAGATATCAAAGGTGTATATGTACCCTTCTGGCTCTATGATGGTACAGCGGATGCAGACATGGCCTTCCGTGGTACAATCTCACATTCTCACCGTGAGGGTGACTACACAGTTACTGTTACCGAAAACTACTCCATCCTACGTCAAGGAACCGTACAGTTTAACCGTGTTCCTGCCGATGGTTCTAGTAAAATGCCAGATGAATTCATGGACGCAATTGAACCATACAACTATAACGAGATGATTCCATTTGAAATGGGATATATGACCGGATACCTTGCAGACCGATACGATGTAACTGCAGAACAAGATCGTGGACGCGTTAATACACGTATGCGTACTTCTTCAGCAGATAAAATTCGAGAGACTGTTAGAGGCTATCACACTCTATTCCCACGTCGTTCAAATATCTATATTCGAGAAGATAAAGTGCACTATGCATTCCTGCCTGTTTGGATGCTTACTACAAAATGGCAAGGTAAGACATACATGTTCGCAATGAATGGTCAAACAGGAAAGATGATTGGTGATGACTTGCCAATCGATGCTGGAAAATCTGTTCTTTACTTCTTTGGCATTCTACTCATCGGTATGATATTGACTGGCACGCTGCTGTTTGTGGCATTTTAGGAGGTACGCATTATGAAGAAAAAATTACTAGCACTCGTTGCGGCATTTACTTTCTTGTTATGCATGTTACCAAGTTTCTTGCTACCAACAAGAGCCGATGCAAATGATTACATTGTCGATGAATATGGTTTATTAACAAATGCAGAAATACAAGCACTCAATAATATCGCAAAAGACTACAGTGATAAATATAAGATTGGTTTCTACATCCGTATTATGAATTCTCACGGTTCTCAGACTATCGAGCAATATTCCGAAAGTATCTTCAATTCCGAAGGCCTTGGAATCGGGGATGAAAAAGAAGGCATCATGCTAACTCTAACGATGGAAGACCGTAAGTTTGATATTACAGTACACGGTAAAAAGGCAAATAAGATTTTCGACGCAAGAGCGAGAGAAAATATCGCAAGTGCCGTCGTATATGATCACTTAAAATATAACGAATATGGAGAAGGCGCAAAAGTATTCCTTGATGAATGCTCAAGTACTATCGTTACACCTTATATTATCAAGGGTAGTATCACTGCAATCGTTCCACTCATTATTTCTATTGTCACAATCCTATTCTTTAGAAGTAAACATAAGACAAAAGGAATTTCACGCGAAGCATATGCATACATACCACAAGGCGGTCTAA
>CALEMV010000177.1 GCA_937910655.1 uncultured Solobacterium sp. | reverse complement strand
GCAAGCAAGAGAGTGAATAACACTCTCTTTTTGTATATATTCATATTCCAAAATTAGAGTTTCAAAATTAGATGAAACTTAACAAAACTAAATTAAAATTCTATTGAAAAAGTAAAAAAGTTCAATTATAATATCGAAGATTTAAGTAGTTGGCTCTAGAAGGGGTTTCATATGAAAACAATCTTAAGAAACGCAACAGTCTTTACGCGAAAGGGTTTTGAGAAGATGGATATCGCTATCTCTGGTGATAGACTTCTTGTCCCATTTGACGTTTCAGACAGTGTTCAAAGTGACGATATCGTTTTTGACTTCAATCATAAATATATTTTACCGGGTTTCGTTGATGTACATGTACATTTCCGAGAGCCCGGTTTTTCTTATAAAGAAACGATCGGCACAGGTTCAATGGCGGCAGCACACGGAGGATTTACAACTGTATTTACGATGCCTAACTTAAATCCACCTCCTTGTGATTATGCAAGCCTTAAACAACAACTCGATATTATTGAAAAAGATGCAGTGATTAAAGTCGTACCATTTGGTGCTATCACAGAAAATCAAAAAGGTCGTGGTATGTTGTCCAAAATGGATGAGATGGCTGACTATGTAGCGGGCTTCTCTGATGATGGTGTTGGTGTACAAGCAGACTTTACGATGGAAGATGCGATGGTAAAAGTCGCAAGCTTAGGCAAAATCATTTCTGCCCATTGTGAAGATGAAAGTTTGAATACAATCCCATATACAGGTACAACATCCGCAAGTGAAAGTGTACAAGCCGCAAGAGATATTGAACTATCCGCTAAAACCGGTTGTAAATATCATATTTGTCATGTCTCCGCGAAGGAAACATTAGATGCGGTAAGAAAAGGAAAGGCCAGAGGAATTGATGTGACCTGTGAAACGGGACCACATTACATCGCCTTTAATATCGATACAATCAAGCATGAAGGAAACTTTAGAATGAATCCTCCAATTAAGTCCCCAGAGGATCAAAAGGCAATTATAGAAGCCATTAAAGATGGCACTATCGATATGATTGCGACAGATCATGCACCACATAGTTTAGAGGAAAAATCAAGAGGATTTGATAAGTCGTCCTTCGGTGTTGTAGGACTAGAAACATCCTTTGGTGTATCGTATACAGAACTTGTAAAGAAGAATGTGATTTCCTTTGAACGACTTGTCGAATTAATGAGTGTTAATCCAAGAAAGCGATTTGGCTTACCAGGTGGTTATATTGAAAACGGAGAAGTCGCAGATATCTGTATTGTCGATACGGAAACTACGTGGAAAGTTAATCCAGAAGAATTCTTAACCAAAGGAAGATCGACACCGTTTGAGGGTATGAACCTTACTGGGAAAGTAATCGCAACTTTTGTGGATGGAAAACTCGTCTATCAAGATAAGCAAGAAAGATAAATGATTGTGGAGGGAAAAGAGTGAGAGTCATTGAGAATGTAAAGATTGCGCTAGATACATACAAGATGGTATTACAACCAACTGGTCCAGAATCTGAGAAGTTAAAAACTTTAGTACCAGGGCAGTTTATTAATATCAAAATTGAGGGCTTCTATTTACGAAGACCAATCTCCATTGCAGATTGGAATGATGAAAGTCTAACCATCATCTACAAGGTGGTAGGTAAAGGCACAAAGGCACTCAGTGAAATGGAACAAGGTATAAAACTAGATATCCTTTGGCCTTTGGGTAATGGCTACAACCTAACTTGGATTCCTCATTCTGCGATATTGATTGGTGGAGGTGTAGGTGTTCCACCAATGTATGGTCTAGCAAAAAAGTTAGTTGAAGAAGGAAAGAAGCCAAGAATCATTCTTGGCTTTCGAGAGAAGAATCAAGTTTTCTATGATGATGAATTTAGAAAACTGGGTTTACAAGTCACAGTGTATACAGAAGATGGTTCCTATGGAGAAAAGGGCTTTGTTACAAATGGATTTAATCAAGCAGAGTATGTTTGTGCCTGTGGACCAGAACGCATGTTAGAAGCAATTTACCGCAAAGCACAGGATGGTCAATATAGCTTTGAGGCACGTATGGCGTGTGGCTTTGGAGGCTGTATGGGATGTTCATGCGAAACACTTGTAGGAAATAAGCGTATCTGTAAAGAAGGACCAGTTCTTGTACATAAGGAGTTGTTATGGAAGTAAATACAAAAGTAAATTTAAGTGGCTTAACACTAGATAATCCAGTGATTCCGGCCAGTGGAACATATGGCTTTGGAAAAGAGTATATAGACTTTTATGACATCAATATCCTAGGTTCTATTTCGATTAAAGGAACTACCGTTCAAAGACGTAAGGGAAACCCGCAACCTAGAATCGCAGAATGTTATTCTGGATTGATTAACTCCGTAGGTCTTGAAAATCCAGGAATGGAAAATGTCATTCAGAAAGAACTCAAAGATCTAGAAAAAATATATAGAAAACCTGTTATCGCAAACATCAGTGGTTTTTCTGTAGAGGAATACGTCACGTTAGCTAGAGAAATGGATAAGGTTGATAACGTTGGTATCATCGAGGTCAATATCAGTTGTCCAAATGTAGACCACGGTGGACTCGCATTTGGCACAAATGCGGACAACGTTAGAGAACTAACAAAGAAAATCAAAGAAGTAACGACAAAACCTATCTATATGAAACTCAGTCCAAACGTAACTGATATCAAAGAAATTGCACGTGCAGCAGAAGAAGGTGGTGCAGATGGCATTTCACTTATCAATACCCTAATGGGAATGCGCATCGATATCAATCACAGAAAACCAGTCATTGCCAATAAAAAAGGTGGCTTCTCAGGCCCTGCAATCTTCCCGGTTGCTCTAAGAATGGTATATGAAGTTTATGAGGCAACAAATCTTCCAATCATTGGTATTGGTGGTATCTCAAGTGCAGAAGATGTCATTGAGATGATGATGGCAGGGGCTACTGCCGTACAGATTGGAGCCGCAAATCTCATCAATCCAATGGCATGTAAAGAAATCATTGAAGAATTACCACAGGTAATGGAAAAAATAGGAATTAATTCGCTTGATGAAATTATAGGGATTGCACATAAAGACTAAAGGGAAAGGAGAATTGTTCAACGATAAATCAGAATTGATAATAAGACGTTTGTTTGAAGATTTAGGAAACAACTGTAGTGATGAATCATTGATGAAAGGAAATCATAATGGAAATTAGAAATTTAATCAGCATCACAGATTTTTCGGTAGAAGAAATCGATAAAATGATAAAAGTTGCAGGAGATATCATGACAAACCCTGACAAATACATTGATATTTGTAAGGGCAAGAAACTGGCAACGTTATTCTTTGAACCAAGCACACGTACAAGACTTAGCTTTGAAGCAGCGATGTTAGAACTTGGTGGTTCTGTATTGGGCTTCTCTGAAGCTTCCTCAAGTTCCGCTTCAAAAGGGGAAAGTGTGAGTGATACGATTCGAACGGTAGGTTGTTATGCGGATATCATCGCCATGAGACATCCAAAGGAAGGCGCACCTATCGTAGCCGCAAGACGAACAACAGTACCTATCATCAATGGTGGTGATGGTGGACATCATCATCCAACCCAAACACTAACAGACCTTCTTACTATCACAAGAGAAAAGGGAAGACTCAATAACCTTACAGTAGGCTTATGTGGTGACTTAAAGTTTGGTAGAACAGTTCACTCTTTAATTGAAGCGATGTTACGGTATGAGAATGTGAAGTTTGTACTGATCGCTCCTCCAGAATTACGAGTACCACAGTACATCATTGACATGCTTGAAAAAGCAGGTGCTGCGTATAAGCAAGTAGAAACCATGGAAGCAGTTATGCCTGAGTTAGATATCTTATACATGACAAGAGTACAGCGTGAAAGATTCTTCAATGAAGAAGATTACATTCGCTTAAAGGATACCTATATCTTGAATATGGACAAACTTGCAAATGCAAAGAAAGATATGGCTATCTTACACCCACTACCAAGAGTAAATGAAATTTCAGTCGAAGTTGATGATGACCCACGTGCTGCCTACTTTAGACAAGCACTCTGTGGTAAATACATTCGCATGGCTCTAATCTTAAATCTTCTCAACATCGTTAAGGAGGTCCAATAATGAATATCGATGGTGTAAAAACAGGTATTGTACTAGATCATATCAAGGCTGGTAAATCAATGGAAATCTACAGCTTATTACAATTAGAAAAGCTAGATTGTTCCGTTGCGATTATTCAAAATGTAGTATCTAGAAAATATGGTAAGAAGGATATTATCAAAATCGATTCTATGATTGATTTGGACTTAGATATTC
>CALEMV010000176.1 GCA_937910655.1 uncultured Solobacterium sp. | reverse complement strand
AGTGGAGAGGTCAGTACAATTACAGTACATGTACCAAAGAGTGTCAGTGTGACATTCAGAAAGGCAATGTTATGAGTTTAACAACAAAACAAAGAGCGTATCTAAGAGGACTCGCACAGACAGAACGTGCAATCTTCCAGATTGGTAAAGACGGCTTAAGTGATAACCTAGTAGAAACTGTAAACAATGGTTTACGTACAAGAGAACTCATTAAAATCTCAGTGCTTAAGACAGTTACGACAGACCTTAAGGAGCTAGCATTTGATTTAAGCATGCATACAAAGTCTGAACTTGTACAAGTTATCGGAAGACAAATCGTTCTCTACAAGAAGGCAAAGGAACCAAAGATTGTTTTACCATGATCGTATATACAGCACCCTTTGATCCAATTACAGATGATGAACTACAACAGTTAAAAAATTATCACAAACAAACTGGCATGCCGGTTGCGCTTGCGATTGTTGGTGATGGTATCCTAAACTATGACAAGCGTAAGAAGTTATGTATGCGTGCATGTAGTCCGTATCGTTATCTACATGTTGTAGAAATCCAACAAGATGACACATGTATCGCACTGCAATCAGAAACAGAAACTGAAGTGCGAAAAGGATACTTCTACTTAAGCGCAAAAGGTATTCGTAAGATACTTTTGGAGAATGGTTACTACTTTGAAGAAGTGACGAAAGCACAATGTAATCCTAAGCGTGCAGCACATTCTGTTCGTGTTGCGCATACTGCGTTTAAACTTGCAAGAATTCATCATTTAAATAAACAACTCGCATATCAAATGGGTTTATTACACGATGTCACAAAGAAAATGAGTGATGAAGAAGGAAATCAACTTCTATCATACTTTCGACCTTCAGTATTAAAACTCGATCCTGCGGTATGGCACAGTTATACTGCAGTCATCTGGTTAAAGCAGAATCTGTGTTGTTATAATAAGAAAATCTTACGAGCAATTGAACACCATACCCTTGGGGATGGTAAGAGTGCATATGATCATATCCTATACATCGCAGATAAGATTGAACCGGGTCGTCATTATGATGTGACCATGCATACAAAGATTGCAGAGAGAAATCTTAAGCAAGGGGCGAAGTATGTCCTTGCGGATGCGAAAAAATACATACTCGAAAAGGAGGGAAAACATGTCTGAATTACTAAATTTAGTACGTCATACATTAGATGAAAAATTGGCAGAGAATATCGTGACAATCGATATCCGTAATGTCAATGCATATACAGACTATTATGTCATCTGTACTGCAAAAAATCCTAGACACGCAAATTCTCTTGTAGAATTTGTTGAAAAAGAAGTAACGAAGAATGGCTTTGATGTACGTCTTCGTGAAGGTGAAAGGGAATCGACTTGGGTACTCATTGATATGAATGAAGTGGTTGTACATATCTTTACAGAAGATGCTAGAA
>CALEMV010000175.1 GCA_937910655.1 uncultured Solobacterium sp. | reverse complement strand
ATATGCAAGAAGTACTAGCAACGTTGCAGAATAGTAGAAGTCGTTTGATGAATGCAATGCGTAACACATTCATGCATGCTAAGAAGCGATTTGTATATAATGCTAGCCAACCAGTACTTACTAAGCCAGAACGTTTGTATCGTGATTATATTACACGTTTAGATTATATGTCAGAAAAGCTGATGCGATTTAAAGAATTACCTGTTGATAAACGACATGATCTAAGTGATAAGTTTCATCGTTTCTCACAATTAATACGTGAGCGTTCAGCAACTTTACATGAAATAATTCAAGCAGATAAACAGAGATTGTTGATGTACGCAAAACAATCCGTACAAGAAAATCAGAACCTACTTGTTCAATATCAATCGCAAATGGAACATGCATTAAGTGTTACTGCAGATGATAGAAGAACAAGATTAGAAAAGAATATGTCACTATTAAACGCATATTCACCACTGCTAGTATTAAATCGTGGTTATAGTGTTACTTATAAAAATAACAAAGTCATCAATTCTACTGATACTTTAGAAATTGGTGATCAAATAAATGTACGTTTGGCTGATGGTACAGTCGGTGCTATCGTTCAAACAAAGGAGGACAGTCATGCCAACAAAGGATAAATCATTTGAAGAATCTATGAATCGTTTAGAGGAAATCATTAACGATCTTGAAGAGAATGAAAAACCTTTAGATGAAACAATCACATTATTTGAAGAAGGTCTTCAATTAGTAAAAGCATGTGATACAAAGTTAAAGAAGTTTGAATCACAAATCAATGATGTAATTCGTAAAAACGGAGATACTGAAGATGCAAATTGAGTTACTTCTGGAAAACTATATCAATACGCTTCCAGATAGTACTACAAAATCTGCAATGCTTTATTCTTTGACTGCTGGAGGAAAGAGAATCCGCCCATTACTTCTCTATACTGTATTAAAGGGATATGGTATAGATCCAGCAATTGGCAATCCATTTGCGTGTGCATTAGAAATGATTCATACATATTCACTTATTCATGATGATTTACCAGCAATGGATAATGATGATTTACGCAGAGGGTTACCAACATGTCATAAGCAATTTGATGAAGCT
>CALEMV010000174.1 GCA_937910655.1 uncultured Solobacterium sp. | reverse complement strand
CGGCGCCCACCGAGATCTACCCTAGCTCGCTCGTCGGCAGCGTCAGATGTGTATAAGAGACAGTATCTGTTCCAGTTAGCGGATGGCTCCTCTGTTGAGACTGTATTGATGCATTTCCATTTCGGGGAAAGTTTATGTGTAACAAGTCAGCTTGGTTGTAATATGGGCTGTACTTTTTGCGCTTCTGGTTTGTTAAAGAAACAGCGTGATTTAACAGCTGGTGAAATTGTTGGACAAGTTATGTTTGTCCAAAAAGAACTTGATAAAATTGGTAAGCGTGTTGATAACGTCGTTATCATGGGAACAGGTGAGCCATTTGATAACTATGATAATGTGATGCGTTTCTGTGAAATTATCAATAGTGATTTAGGTCTAGCAATAGGTGCAAGACATATCACAATTAGTACTTGTGGTATTGTTCCACGTATTAAAGATTTTGCTAAGGGTCATTATCAATATAACCTGGCAATCTCTTTACATGCACCAAATGATGAATTACGTCGCAAATTAATGCCTATTGATCAAGCATATCCTTTGGATGTCTTGATGGACGCATTACATGAATATAGTGAAGATAATAATCGTCGTATAACGTTTGAATATATCTTATTAAATGGTGTCAATGATACGGATGCACATGCGATTGAACTAGCGAATTTAATTCGTGGTATGAATGCATATGTGAATCTGATTCCATATAACCAAGTCGATGAAAATGGATATGTTTCAACAAACGAGAAAGTCGCATTACATTTCTATGATGTGCTTATGAAACATGGTGTAAAAGCTACCTTGCGTTCTAAACATGGTGATGATATTGATGCGGCTTGTGGTCAGCTTCGCGCAAAACATGAAAAGGGTAAACTTTAAACATGAAGTACTATGGAATAACAGACAAAGGATTGGTGCGTAAAAGCAACCAAGATAGTTATGTCATTGCGACAAATGTGGCTGGTGAAGTATTTGCGATTGTCGCAGATGGTATTGGCGGAAATTTAGGTGGGGATATTGCCAGTCGAATGGCGGTAGCCCATTTTTCGCGTGTATTCTCTGAAACAGAGCAGTTTCAAAATGTAGATGAAGTGAAACAATGGTTGAATCGTGAAGTGAAAATCTGCAATTCCGCAATCTTCGATTATGGTAAGCAGCATGTAGACCTCAAGGGTATGGGCACAACACTATGTGCCGCTTTGATTACACATATTGGTATCTTTATTGTAAATATTGGAGATTCTCGTGCATACGCTTGGTGGCATGCAGGTAAGATGCAACAGTTAACTGTCGATCATACTTTAGTGAATGACATGTTAATGCATCATGAGATTACGCCTGAGGAAGCCAAAACATTCCCACGTCGTAACGTATTAACCAATGCGTTAGGTGTTTGGGAAGATGTAAAGTGTGATATTACACATCATATTGAGAAGATGGATGGAATTCTTTTATGTAGTGATGGTCTGCATGGCTATGTGCCAGAAAAGACAGTATTACGCGTTGTAATCGATCCACATAAAGATCCTTCATTACGTGCCCGTAAGTTAATTAAACTAGCTTTAGAAGCTGGTGGTTTTGATAATACAACAGTCATCTTATTAGACTTTGCTGGGGGCTACACACTATGAACAAAAAGAATGTAGTCGCTAACCGTTATGAAGTTGTTCAGCATATTGGTCAAGGTGGCATGGCTGATGTATTCTTGGCTATCGATACAATTTTAAATCGTCATGTCGCTATCAAGATTCTACGCTCTGATCAAAGTACAGATGCGATTAGTATCTTGCGTTTTGAGCGTGAAGCACAAGCTGCCACAACATTAGCGCATCCAAATATTGTAGAAATCTATGATGTAGGTGAATATAAGAATCATCACTATATTGTAATGGAATACGTGGCTGGTAAGACTTTAAAGAAAGTGATCCGTGACCGTGCACCTTTATTGAATCTAGAAGCGGTTGATACAATGAAACAACTAACTTCTGCAGTTGCGGAAGCACATAAGCGTGGCATTATTCACCGAGATATCAAACCACAGAACGTGATTGTTAAGTCTGATGGTTCTTTAAAGATTTTGGACTTTGGTATCGCAACTGCCAAGGGTAGTGCGCAATTAACACAAGCAAATAATGTTATGGGTTCAGTTCATTACTTAGCACCTGAACTTGCAAAGGGTGAGCCAGCTTCCCCACAATCAGACATTTATGCCTTGGGTATTGTGTTCTATGAGATGTTGACAGGGGATGTTCCTTTTAAGGCAGACCAAGCTGTACAGATTGCATTACAACACATGAGAGAGCCTATGCCAAGTGTACGCAAAGCCAATCCAAATGTTCCACAATCTGTAGAGAAT
>CALEMV010000173.1 GCA_937910655.1 uncultured Solobacterium sp. | reverse complement strand
TATGAGGAAATATGATATTTCAAAAGATTAATTATCAAGAAATTCGATATGAACGTGAGCAGTTGAAGATGTTAAGGGATCAACTCTTTTCTTTGCGTGATCAAGAAAAGAAAAATATCCAAGTGATTCATGATCGTTGCCAAGATATTATCACGGATAAAGTTGTGGAAGAAATTCGACAGATTCCAATCAAGGATCTTTCAAAATCCTTCACAAGACTTCCTCTACAAGCACTTGAAGCCAATCACATCACAACGATGTATGATTTATTGAAATATAATCATAGACAACTAGAAGCACTAAATGGTATTGGGGATGAAACGGCAGATAAACTCATGTTGGCACTACACCGTAGTACTGCAGCTGTTAAAAGTCAGATTCACTACCGTATAGACTTAGAACATCTAACGGATAAGGATAAAGAGATTCTTCAGGAAATTTACTTCTATCTGCATACAAAAGAAAACTATGCAAAATTAAATGCAATCTATCAAGAAACAGAACGTGGTATCCAAGAAGCCTATGATAATAGTGGCCTGATACAAAATTTCTTTGGTTGGATTTTTAGTGGTAGAAAAAAGAAACAGAGTTTTTTAAAAGCCGTAGAAGATGTAAAGTACTTTAACCAGTCTTCTTACGCAGAAACAATAACGCAATTTTATGATAATTGTACTGCACTAAAAAATGTAGATTTTGAAACGATATTGCAGGACTACAAAGAACATGCAATTCAATACTATACGGTGATTGAAAAACTTGCGGATATTGAAATCAAGGATGATGTTGATGAAGATATTGATGTTTCGCTGTTGAAACAAATACAAGCAACACCATTATTGTTAGAATCATTCCATACGGAGTTGCGTCATTATCAAGAATTTGGAACCAAGTATATCTTGCATCAGAAAAGGGTACTGCTTGGAGACGAGATGGGTCTTGGAAAAACCATTCAAGCAATTGCGGTGATGAATCATCTACATCACAAAGGTCATCGTTATTTTCTTGTAATATGTCCAGCTGGGTTATTACTAAACTGGAAGCGTGAAATTGAAAAACTAACAGACATGCAAGCATATATGTTGCATGGAACTGGTATTAGTGATTTTGAAATATGGAAGAGTGATGGTGGTATTGCAATCATTAACTATGAAGGTTTAGATAAAATTATTTTTGATAAAGATTTTCCGCTCGACATGGTTGTTGTGGATGAAGCGCACTTCGTTAAAAACAAAGAGGCACAACGTACACGCAATACAGTGCGAATGATTGAACAAGCAGAATACGCTCTATATATGACAGGTACAGCGATTGAAAATAACGTAGATGAAATGTGTTACTTACTTGAATGTTTAAATCCATCCATCGCAATCGAAGTAAAAGATATGAAATATCTAGCAAAAGCAGACTTATTCCGCAAGAAGAT
>CALEMV010000172.1 GCA_937910655.1 uncultured Solobacterium sp. | reverse complement strand
TCAAAAGCTACAGAGTTATCAATTACTTTTCCACGTCCATTAATAGCCTCTGGTAGTTCCTGTAGTATTTCTATATCGCGTTGTAATAGTGCTAGTTGTCCATACAAGGACGCAAAGAAATACTTACGGATATTGAGATCGAATGCATCAAACGATGTGAAATGATTTGAACTTGTTGAATCAAACTTTTCTGGGTACATCTTTAATGCATGACTAAACCATTCATCTGGATCTATGGATGATTCCGCATGACGATTGATTTTTACAACTGCATCATATAGTCCATCATAATCATCTGCACGACTAGAAAAATAAGAAGCGAGCGCTGTGATTTCCTGTGGACTTGTCTCATATGCATATTTTAATGCCTTCATGAATGCATCATGTTGGATGTTTTCGTTTTGTCCACTAGAGAGGATATTCTCTGTTGTTGCTGGATCTAGACCGATGATGTTGTAATATTTTTTGATAATAGACAAACAGAAAGAGTCAATAGTTGTGATATTCGCACTTGCAAGTGCGATAATCTGGTCATCGATATATTGAATCAATTCTTGATCAACAGTTTCTTCTTTTTCCGCTAACTGCTTAATTTCATTTAATTCTTGGGCTACACGCTTTTTCATTTCACTTGCGGCTGCTTCAGTAAATGTCAAAGCTAGAATACGTGATAAAGGTACACGTGGATTATCCTCGATACATCTTTTTACCAAACGGGATACGAGTACTTTCGTCTTACCAGCACCAGCAGATGCGGAAACGACAATACCCATCCCAGAAGAATTACAGGCAACGGACTGTTCAGCAGATAATTGATTTTTCTCAGAGATTCTCATCTTCTTTTGCCCCCTTTGCTGTAATTTCTTCTTTATCTAATTTGAAAGGAATATCTGCTGGAATACCCTCCACTTCCACTGCTGTTGGGATACGATATTCACCATTAAAGTGATACATTGCCATATATGGTAATGTTGTATTTTCAATTGGAGATAGTTCAATATTTCCACTTAGAACTTGTTCATGGAAATTTGCGTAGATTCCTTCGAGATATGCTTGAATCTTATCGAAATCATAAATGTTCTTTGGACTCTTGATATGTCTTGCTTCTATATCCACATCATCACGGTGTTCGTTAAAAATCCATACAGCACATTTTCTGCTCTTGATGAAATCTTCCTCTAAGCTATTTAGCAATGCTCGTTTTGGCATATCTCCACACTTATTGAAGACACGATTTAAATCAATCGTTTCATCTTTCATAGAGATATACTGTACAGCCGTTGGATTGTATTTCTTTCCTTGAAGATTGTTTGTGACTATCATCATGTATGTTAACATCTGCAGGCGTAGTCCTTGTTTTACTTCATCTTCACTAATGGATAATACAGATGATTTATAGTCAATAATACGAATTAGATCTTGATATAAA
>CALEMV010000171.1 GCA_937910655.1 uncultured Solobacterium sp. | reverse complement strand
CACCAAATCCTGATATTTTATGTAATCGATATATCAAGTTTGATAGCTTTATGAAATTTGCGAAAGAAAAAGGGTTTGATACGGTTGCAACGGGTCACTATGTAAGACTTGGTGAAGAAGATAATCATCATGTTTTATGTAAAGCAGTGGATCATAATAAAGATCAATCTTATTTTTTGACAGAGATACGTCGCGAAGTATTAGAACATGTTTTATTTCCTCTTGGAGAAATTGAGAAACCGGAAGTACGTCGCATTGCGGAAGGACTTGGTCTATCAATCGCAAAGAAGAAAGATTCTACTGGTATTTGTTTTATTGGAGAACGTCGTTTCCGTGAATTTCTCAGCAATTATCTTCCAATGAAATCTGGGGATATAATCGATGTTACGACTAAACAGAAAGTAGGTACACACCAAGGTGTTATGTACTATACAATCGGTCAAAGAAAAGGTTTAGATATTGGTGGTGTTGGTCCGTTCTTTGTTGTCGGTAAAGATGTTTATCGAAATGAATTATATGTCGTTGATGCAAATCATCAGGACTTATTATACGCTACATCTTGTCTGGTGACTGGTATTAATTGGTTAGCTGACCGTACACTACCTATGCAGTGTCACGCAAAGTTTAGATATCGTCAAGCAGACAATGATGTTGAACTTGTATTAAATGAGGATGGTACTTTAACTGCTTTATTCCCTGAGGGTATTCGTAGTATTACACCTGGACAAGAGGCTGTGTTCTATGATGGTGATGTAATGTTTGCTGGTGGTAAGATTGAGAAAGTCTTTAAAGATGGGGTTGATCTTATGGAACATGTAAAATTACTTGTGCATCCTGAAACAGATAAATAAGGAGATTCATGGACGATTCATTGATTACGTTAACAGGTAAATTCACATATATTCTCTTCCGTAACGAAGGGAATTTTTATACTGCTGCGAAGTTTGAAGTCAATGATGAAAAGGGACGGGTTATATCTGTAACTGGTAATATTCCAGAGCTTGTGACAGGTATACAGTATCGTATTAATGGGAACTATATTGAACATCCACGTTACGGTATGCAGTTTCAGATACAGACATTAGCCAAGCTATTACCGACCGAAAAGGATGGTGTTGTACGCTATTTATCTGGAGTAAATTTCCCTGGTATCGGCAAAAAGACAGCTGAGAAAATTGTAGAAACATTAGGTGAAGACTGTTTATCGTTGATACGTGAAGATAGTTCTCTATTAGAAAAAATGGCAGAACTATCTAAGCGCCAAATCAATGTCATCATCGAAGGTTTGCAAATTGATAATGGGATGGAAGAACTTGCGAAGTTTCTAAACATTCATGGTTTAAGTCAAAGAAATCTTGCTAAGATTACACGTATCTATGGCAAAGAAGCATTAAGTAAATTAAATGAAAATCCATATCGATTAATTGAAGAAGTAGATGGTTTTGGTTTTAAAACGGCAGATAAGATAGGTAAAAGTTTAGGTATTAGCGATACTGATCATCGACGTTTATACGCACTTCTTATTTCGCTTGTGAGTGATTTATGTATGCGTGATGGTAATAGTTATGTACGGCTTGAAACATTAGAGACTGTATTCTTTAAAGAACTAGGTTCTTTAAGCTGTGATTTTGAAGCGATATTTGATGAAGCAATCCTCAAACATCAACTCTATCGTGAAGAGAATCGTGTATTCCCAATCGCACAGTATGATGCAGAAATCGGTATCGCTAGATTTTTAGCAGAGTTTCCATATCAATTCATGGACCCTTATGATCCTAAATTATTACTTTCTTATCTAGAAAATATACAAGAACATCTAGGTATCACGTATGATGAAACACAGATTCAAGCGATAGAAGTCTTCTTTGAAAGACCATTTATGATAATGACCGGCGGTCCTGGTACTGGTAAAACGACAGTCGTAAATGCGATGATTAAGTTATTTAAACTGATGTATCCATCATCGTCAATTATCTGTGCTGCACCAACTGGTAGAGCCGCAAAACGATTAGCTGAAGTAAGTGGTGTTAATGCAACAACGATTCACTCCTTATTACAATGGGACCTTGAAACAAATACGTTTGGGAAAAATGAGGATGAGCCTATCTTGGCAGATTTATTAATTATTGATGAGTTCTCGATGGTCGATAACTGGTTGTTCTATAATTTGTTACTAGCAAGTAAAAGAATTAAAAAGATCTGTATTATCGGTGATAAAGATCAGCTACCAAGTGTCGGTCCAGGATGCGTGTTGCGTGATTTAATGCAATCAAATGAATTCTCGTTAATTGAATTAAAACACATTTACCGTCAACAATCTGATAGCGATGTCATTAATTTAGCGCATGCAATCAACAAAGGTAATGTAACGGTTGAAGAGTATCATCATGATGTGAAATTCTTTGCATGCATGCCTGAAGAGATTCGTCGTAATATTTTAATGATGGTTGATGATGCTTTACAAAAGGGATACTCCATCGATGATATTCAGATATTATCTCCAATGTATGCAGGTGTAGCAGGAATAGATTATCTAAATAATGCACTTCAAGAATCATTTAATCCACCATCTAAGAATAAAGCAGAAGTTAAATCAGGATATATAACTTTCCGTGAGGGTGATAAAATTTTACAGTTAAAGAACCAACCTGATGACGATGTGTACAATGGGGATATAGGTGTTTTAGTAGAAATCATTGACGCAAAGCATGCGGAAGATCATAAAACAACAATTATCTGTCAGTTTGGCGAAATCATTGTTGAGTATAAACCTGAAAACTGGATTAATATTACTCTTGCATAT
>CALEMV010000170.1 GCA_937910655.1 uncultured Solobacterium sp. | reverse complement strand
ATGCTATTCAAAACTATTAAAAGAGAAAGAAAAAGCACTACAGAATGAATTTAATGAAAATGATTTAGAGTACTTCCAATATCAGATTCAGGAAATCGAACAAGCTGATTTAAAAATTGGCGAAGATGAAGAACTCGCTGAAAAAGAAAGACAGTATAAACAAATCAAAAACTCACTTGATAAATATAATCAAGTTTTTTCACTATATGAAAATGGTTTAGCTGATTCTTTATATGATTTACAAAAATTGTGTTTAAATTTAGGCAGTGATGAAAAAACTACAACAATTCAAACATCTATTTCTGATGCATATTATTCTATCTCAGATAGTATTGATGAACTTCACAAACTTGTTGGTGAATATGACATGGATGAAGAAGAAATCAATGAGATGGAAGAGAGACTCTTTACAATTCAAAAGTTAAAGAGAAAATATGGAAACTCTATTGAACATATTCTCTCTCAACAAGAACAACTCAAACAACAAGTACAGATGTTTACACATCGTAAAGAGTTCATTGAGCAGATGGATAAAAAGATTGAAAAAGCATATAACCTATATCAAAAGAATGCAACAAATTTATCTAAGATTCGACAATCACGTGCAAAAGAACTTGATGATGCAATTCTTATCAATCTAAACGAACTCATGTTACCAAATGCATGCTTTAAAACAGTATTTACAGAATGTAATCCAAGTGAACACGGAAATGAGAATGTTGAGTTTATGATTTCCATGAATAAAGGGGAAGAACTGAAATCACTTGTTAAGACTGCCAGTGGTGGTGAATTAAGCCGATTAATGCTTGGTTTAAAGGTAATCTTTACAAAACTACAAGGAATTCAAACTGTTATCTTTGATGAGATTGATACAGGTGTCAGTGGTCCAGTTGCGACTGCGATTGGACAAAAGATGAAGGCACTATCTAATTCATGCCAAGTCTTTGCGGTAACACATTTAGCGCAAGTAGCAGCTTGTGCAGACACACATTATTTTGTCTCAAAAGAAGACAAAGATAATAAGACAATCACACATGTGACTGAATTAGATGAGAAGGGGCGTATTGATCAGCTCGCCCTCATTTCCAGTGGTAGTATTACGGATATCTCTAAGAAAGCTGCACAAGAACTGTATCGGAGAAATCATAGCTAATGTATCACGTATATTTTCATATTGATTTAAATGCATTCTTTGCAAATGCTGAAGTGCTATTAAATCCTGAATTAAAAGGTAAACCGATAGTAATTTCTGGAGCAACTAGACGTAGTGTTGTTTCTACTGCAAGCTATGAAGCACGAGCATTTGGCATACACAGTGCAATGCCTGTTAGTGAAGCACAAAAGCTATGTAAAGACTTAATTATCGTTGAAGGACACTATACTTGGTATCGCAATCTTTCAGAGCGTTTTATGGAGATTGTACGTTTCTATACAGCTCTTGTAGAACAAGCATCTGTTGATGAATGTTATGCTGATATGACTGAAGCAATCAAGAGATTTGAAAGACCATTAGATCTCGCTTGGTCCTTACAAAAACAAATTTATACAGAACTTGGTTTAACATGTTCTATCGGTGTAGCTCCAAATATGTTTTTAGCCAAGATGGCAAGTGATATGAAAAAGCCAAATGGTATTACTGTTCTACGAATTCGTGATGTTAAAGAAAAGATGTGGCCGTTACCAATCAAGGATATGCGTGGTATAGGAAATAAAACAGTTCCTTATATGCAAGAAATCGGTATCCGTACAATTGGTGATTTAGCAAACTATAAAGATATCACCAAACTTAGAGAAATATTAGGTAAAAATACCGATGATTACATCGAACGTGCAAATGGAATTAATCATCGAGAGTTAGAGACAGAATGGGATGCAAAATCTATGGGCATTTCTGAGACGTTATTAGAAGATATTAATGAATATGAGGAATTAGCTGGTTTAATTAGAACACTAGCTAGAACGCTCTCTAAACGTCTTAAAAACGCAAGTAAAGTAGGTAGCTCTATTCATATTCGAATCTGTTACTATGATTTTAGAAATATAACTCGCGCTATGAAATTATCTACGCCAATTTGGCGTGCTGATGAGATTTATAATGCTGCTATAGCGTTGTTTGAAGATAATTGGGAAGAAGGGGAAGCAGTACGCTTACTCGGCATCACAGTAGGTGATTTCGCAGATGAAGGTTATATTTCTTCACAACTCAATTTATTTGATGAGGAAGCAGCATTTAAAGCGGAAACAAAGAATATTATTAATGATTTAAATGATATGCTTGGACTTAAGAAAGCCTTTGTTAGAGCAAGTAATCTTTTAAAGGAGAATAGCGATGAAGATTCATGATGCATTTACAGAATATTTTACAAATCTCAAAATTAACGAAGGTAAAAGCAAGCGTACAGTATCTTCTTATACAAATGATTTAAAACAATATATTCGTTTTTTAGAAGAACATAGCATTACTAATACAAAAAAGATAAAAGCAGAATTAATTGAAGAATTTATCGCAAACCAAGGCGAAAATAAAGCATCTACTTCATTAGCAAGAATGACAGCTGCAATACGCTCTTTTCATCAGTTTATGGCAATGATGCATGATGAATCTGATCCAAGTTTAAACCTACAAGTACATAAAGGTCCTAAAACATTACCTGTATACTGCACAGTGGATGAAATCAAGCGATTAATGCAATCTTTTGACGATACCAATATTCAGGATAATTTAGATCATACATTATTAGAAACCATCTATAGCTGTGGTTTACGTGTTTCTGAAGTATGTAATCTGACAATTAACCGAGTAGACCTTGATACAGGGAAAATTCGTGTACTCGGAAAAGGGGATAAAGAGCGTATTGTACCAATACCAAAAGGTAGTATTTCACTTCTAAAGCAATATGTTTCAATAACACGCGTTAATCTAATTCAGAAAAAAACAAATCTATTATTTCTGAATCGTTTTGGTCGTAAGATTACTAGCAAATATGTAGAATTGCTATTGCAACGTAAATGTGTTGAGCTTAACTTTCAGAAGCACATTACACCGCATAAACTAAGACATAGTTACGCAACACACATGTTACAAGGTGGTGCTGATTTACGTAGTATTCAAGAGATACTTGGTCACAGTAATATTCAAACCACAGAAATATATACACACGTACAAAATAAACAATTATTTGATGCTTATAATAAGTTTAATCCTTTGGCTTCACAAGACTTAGATATTTCAACCAAGAAGGATGAGTAATCATTTGATATGATACTCATCTTTTTATATATTTTTAATTCGCATAACATACATTATGCGAAGTTGTATATATAATAGAAAAGACACTCGATTTTGAGTGTCTAGTAGATTACTTAACTAATTCCTTTAAGTTCTTAGCTGCCTTGAATCCTGGAACCTTTGATGCAGGAATCTTGATAGTTTCTTTTGTTTGTGGGTTGATACCTGTACGAGCTGCACGAGTCTTAACTTCAAACTTACCAAAGCCGGAAATATCTACACGACCACCATCTTTTAAAGTACCTGAAACAGTATCAAATACTAAATCAACGATCTCCGCTGCTTCTTTCTTAGTTAAGTTGTGCTGTTCAGCTACTAACTCAGCAATGCTCTTTTTATTTAGTGTTTCTGCCATATTTTGTTTCCTCCTAATATGTTTGTATTTTACTATAGTTTTTATTGCACATTCAATATTGACATTTTTGGTTTATATGTGCTAGATACTAACTTTATATAAATCTTGTAGTAAATTTTGTAAATCATTTTCAGTGAGATCTTTAACGCCTGAAGCATTCTTATGACCGCCACCATGATATTTATTAGCAATTGTATTGATAATTGCTGTTTTAGAACGTAATGAGCCATCATATAGCGTA
>CALEMV010000169.1 GCA_937910655.1 uncultured Solobacterium sp. | reverse complement strand
ATATTTATATGACTTCAAATCGTTGGTCTGGTTTCCGAGGAACCAAACTAGGGACAATGGCGGTGAGTCTTAATGTACAAGTAAATTGTGATTTACATACAATTGAGATAGATGGAATACCACTGGACGAAGAAAAGTGTTATCGTGTTATTACAAGTGACTTTCTACAAAGAGGATCTGGATATGAGATGCTGGGTGAGTCATTACAAGAAACCATATTTGCGAAAGAGTATTTTAGAGATCTTTTAGAAATGAAACTAAATGATCTTCAGTTTATAGAATCTGCGCAAGTAATTCGCTTTCATCGAGGTAAACTATGAGGAATTTCTTTTCAAGAAGTAATTTATTACTGATATTAGCATCGATTATCTGGGGCTGTGCATTTGTAGCACAGAATGTAGGAATGAACTATATTGGCCCATGGACGTTTTCGACAATCCGTTTTTTGATTGCGGGTTTTTCACTTCTAGCAATCATTCCGATTCTAGACAAGAAACGTACCCATGTTATTCGTCCTAAGACGAAGGAAGAAAAAAAGAAGTTATTATTAGGCTCTGTCTTATGTGGTCTTGCCTTATCCATTGGTAGTATCGTACAACAGATTGCAATGTTGACGGTACCAGTTGCGAAAGCTGGTTTTCTAACAACACTATATGTATTGTTCGTGCCAATTATCACACTTTTATTTGGCAAAAAGATTCCATTGAAAGTTTGGATTGGTATTGCAATGGCTTTATTTGGATTATACCTCTTAAGCATGGCAGGTAATCTTGCACTCGGGATTGGAGAAATATTCTTGATTCTAGCTGCGTTCTTATTTGCAATACATATTATCATCATTGGTCATTTCAGTACTCGTGTTGATCCAGTTAGATTATCTTGCGGGCAATTATTAATTGGTGGATTTGCGACAGTTATTCCAATGATTGTGATTGAAAGACCTACAATCGCCTCTATATTAGCAGCGTATATTCCGCTGCTATATACAGGTATCTTCTCTTCTTGTGTTGCGTATACACTACAAATTTTTGCACAGAAGGAGGCTAACCCTACGATTGCAGGAATGTTATTATCCTTAGAGTCTGTATTTGCGGCACTAGCAGGGTATCTAATATTAAACCAAGTATTAAATACCAGAGAATTAATTGGTTGTGTAATTATCTTTATTGCGATTGTGATTGCACAACTTCCAGATCGTCATGATATGGTAAATGTCACAAAAGAAATATAATATCTAAACAAAATGAAAGGCGTAACGAGCTGTTACGCCTTTTACATATTTAGTTTTTTGCGTCTACGATGAGTTTTGTAATCTTCTTGGCAAACTCAACTGGATTTTTGATTGGTAATCCTTCAATCAATAAAGCTTGATCATAGAGTACATCTGTATATTCCTTAAGTTTGTCAGGGGAAGATGTAGATACTTCGTGTAGCTTATTGAAGATAGGGTGGTTAGGATTGATTTCCAGAATCTTTGTGGCCGTAATCGCTCTATCCTTATTCATTGGATCATTTGCCATATAGCGTTCCATATCTAGGGATACACCTTCATCCGCAACGATACATACAGGATCATCAATCAATCTGGATGAGATACGTACTTCCTTAACTTTATCTGCTAAAGCATCCTTCATCGCTGTTAACATATCCTTGTTTTCAGCTGTCTTTTCTTCAATTTCTTTCTTTTCTTCTTCGCTATCTAAGTCTAGATTTGCTTGAGAGATGGAAACAAACTTCTTTTCATCATAGCTTTGCATGATGCCTGAAACAAACTCATCACGCGCATCTAAGAAGTAGAGTACTTCGTAGCCTTTCTTCTTTAACTTAGGCATGATAGGGGAACGTTCAATTTCATCCACGGAAGAACCTACAGCATAGTAGATTGCGTTTTGACCTTCTACCATACGGTCTGTATATTCCTTCAGGGTGACATACTTACCTTCCTTAGAGGATCTAAATAAGATAAGGTCTTGGAGCTGTTCCTTATGAATACCATAATCTTGGTAGATACCATACTTTAAATTTAAACCGAAGTTATCAAAGAACTTCTCATAGTTTTCACGATCATTCTTTAACATATCTTCTAATGCGGAATGAATCTTCTTTTCGATAGATTTCGCAAGTAGCTTAACCTGACGGTCTTGTTGGAGAATCTCACGGGAGATATTAAGATTTAAGTCATCACTGTCAATGATACCCTGTACAAAACGGTAGTAATCAGGTACGAGATCTTTTGCTTTATCAAGAATGAATACACCTTTAGAGTATAACTGTAATCCTGCTTCAAAGTCTTGATAATAGAAGTTATATGGTGTTCTAGAAGGAATGAATAATAACGCTGTGTAGGATAGTGTTCCTTCAACGTTATAGTGAATTACTTTCTGCGGATTCTCCCAATCATTGAACTTAGACTTATAGAAAGAGTTGTATTCTTCTTCTGTTACTTCGGACTTTGGCTTTTTCCAAAGTGGAACCATTGAGTTCAGTGTTACAAGTTCCTTAGTATCAATTGTCTTTCCTTCTTCTGTTGGATCAGGGATAGACTTTGTGACTTCCATTTGGATAGGGTAGCGAACATAATCGGAATACTTCTTTACGAGTTCACGAATCTTATATTCTTCTAGGAATTCATCGAAAGATTCTTCCTCTGTATTGTCCTTAAGGTCAATTGTAATCTTTGTGCCTGCTTCAGGTTTTTCAATCTCTGTGATTGTGTATCCATCTTCACCAGAACTTGACCATGCATAACCTTTATCTTCAACTGGAGACTTTGTCTCTACAAGTACATGCTTTGCGACGATAAATGCACTATAGAAACCAACACCAAATTGACCGATAATATCGACGTTATCAGTATTGTTTTCAAGTTGTTTACGGAATTCGGCAGAGCCACTTCTTGCGATAGTACCTAGGTTTTTTTCTAGCTCCTCTGCACTCATACCAACACCAGTATCTTCGATAATCAGTTGGCGTGTATCCTTTTTGATTTCTAGTGTAATTTTTAAATTCTCAGGATTTGTTGCGTAGCGAGAATCTGTAAGAGAGAGATAATGACGTTTATCTAAAGCGTCAGAAGCGTTAGAGATTAACTCACGTAAGAAGATTTCACGATTGGTATAAATCGAGTGAATCATCATATCTAACAATCTTTTTGATTCTGCTTTAAATTGTTTCTTTGCCATAGTAATATACCTCCTTAGCACTCTTGTGCTATGACTGCTAATATAGTGTAACACTGAATGAGAATGATTTCAAATCAAAAAGATAGATTCCAGTAGTATTAGAAAATTTGAAGGTGAAAGAAATGGTTTTTAATTAGATTTTAATTGAGATAATACGTGATATTCCAGTTTTCATGTAATGAAAAACTATATCTAGTATTTCAGTAGTACAGTATAAAAACCAGTATAAATTTTCTATATTTGAGATATGAAGAAAACTATACAAGATGCAATAAAGCTGATGACCTATCAAATGAGAACTCTAAGAATCAATCATCATATGACTCAAAAACAAATGGCAAGTATTTTGAATGTTTCAGCACAATCGATTTCAGCGTATGAAAATGGTGTGATTCGACCAGATATTGAAGTGATTATGAAGTATGCTGAGTATTTTAAAGTGGATATTACATATTTGATGGGAATCAATCTATATGGCGCAATACACGACGTTCTTCCAACACAGACGGAAGCACAGATGTTTATGGCATATCGTAGAAGACCTGCATGGATGCGAAAGGTGATACGCGAACTTTGTTTTAATGGAACGAAGTATCGTACACAAGATGAAGAACAAGATTATGCCATGATGCTAAATGATCATGAAGGTGAGTACAAATAAAAAAGCATCTACAATGCTTTTTCATATACACGAATACGGAACTGACAAGTTACATCTAAAGTTGGGATTTCTAGTAAACGCTGCTTATCTTCAATAGATGTCTTATAGGCATAAGGGGTCATCTGGAATAACTGATAGAGTGTTTCCTGATCAAGTGTTACAACATTTTCAATGATTTCATCTTGGATGAGTTGTAAATCTGTTTTGATATCCTCCATGATATTTTCGTATGGAGTATCATAGAGAACTGCTTTCATCTCAAACAAATGTTTTGGGCCAGGTGTAACGAAGATAAACTTTCCACCTGGTTTTAATATACGCTGTAATTCATCTGTTGCGGCAGGCGCAAAGCAGGTAACAGCTACATCACAAGAGTCGCCTTCGAGCGGAAGGTGGAAAATAGAAGCTACAACATACTGGGTTGACTTATCATTTTTAGAAGCATGTTTTAAAGCATCCTTTGAAAGATCAAATCCATATTTTTCCTGTGCAATAAAACCATCGGTATAATAGCCTTCCCCACAACCTAAATCGACAAAGACTTTTGGATGAAAAGTTGTATTTAAGTTAATGAGATATTCTTTTAAGAAGGCATAGACACCTTT
>CALEMV010000168.1 GCA_937910655.1 uncultured Solobacterium sp. | reverse complement strand
TGAAATCATCGTAATCGCAATCATCATCTTCTGACGGCGAATACGAGTCGCTCTATCTTCATTATTACAACATGCATGCATCTTATCCCATACGGTACTATTATCATGTGTTTCAAAACCATTGATAGACTGATCTGGAGAGAAGAATCTCTTAAAATGCGGTGTATCTAGAACATTTCCTGTTAGTGCAGCCAAGCTAGCAAATGCGTTATTCCAGTTACCAGTCGCATATCCACGTTCATACTTTTCACTCTCACTCGTCTTTCCTTTGATTACATCACGGAAGTAATCATTAAAATGACCAATGTGAGGCATCGCACCTTGGTTATGAATATTTGCTTTTTGCGATCCCTGTAACATCGTTGGCATATCCCAACCCTCACCATAAATGAGTGCACTTGGGTTATTACGAATCGCTTCATTACGAATCTTATTCATCGTTGCAACATCAATGATACCCATTAAGTCAAAGCGGAAACCATCAATACCATAAATCTGCATTAAATTACGAATCACATAAACTAGGTATCTAGAAGCCATCGGCATCTCTGAGGCAAAATCATTACCACAATAAGAACCGTTAGACATATACCCTTCTTCGTTATAACGGAAATAATAATATGGAACCAAACAATCAAACGCAGTTTCCGCAACATCATACACATGATTAAACACAACATCTAATGTAACACGTAGATGATTGCGGTGAAGACAAGCCACAAGTTTCTTAAACTCTTTCATGCGTACATATGGATGGTCTGGATCAGAACTAAAACTACCCTTTAAAGATAGATACTGACGAGGGTCATAGCCCCAGTTGTAGTTAAGTTCAGGTTTAAAATCATCAACTGTACTAAAGTCTGTTAATGGCATGAACTGTACATGCGTTACACCCAAGGATTTTATGTAGTTCAAACCGGTAGGTAGACCCCTATACTCAGTTCCATCCTCACATAGAGAGCTAAACTTTCCATGTGTTTTTGTCCCTGTAAGTGGATGCATTGTCATATCACGAACACTACATTCGTAGATAATCGATTCTGTAGGTGCGATTGGCTCCTCAATCGAATAATCCTTAATCTTATCTAACTCAGACAAATCAATAACAGCACTTGCCTTTGCATTACCATTACAACTATATGCATATGGGTCTAGTGACTTCACTACTTTACCATTACGCTCTACTAAATATGTATATGTCGCATGTTTAAAGTCACCAGGCACCTTTACATACCAAGTACCCATTTCACTAGGCTCCATTGCCTTTAATATCTGAACACCACTGACATCTAATGACAGTGTTACATTAACAGCTGTTGGTGCCCACACCTTAAACCATGTATGTTCTGGTGAATAATGTGATCCCAAATCATCTTTCTCATATCCATACAAGGCATTGAAGCGTTCACGCTTTACAATGAGTCTAGCAACTAGCGGTGTGTATCTACCATGACTTTCACGCACTTGATAATCCATGCGGAAATTAGGCTCATATAGACCCTTTAGACGATACAAGATAAAACTATCATGTGTCTCAACACCTTCAATTGATAGTTCCTCGACATAACCGCCCATTCCCGTCAATTGGAAACGACTTGATTCACCCTGATAAAAACCGCGATCAATCGTTACTGTTATCTTTCCAAAATCATCTAAATACGCATTAAATACTGACATCTTTATTTCTTACCTCTGTTTTTCTTCGCTACAAACCAAACAGCCGCAAATGGCGCAAGATTCATCTTCAAGAGATTCTTTCCAGTCTTCTTAGAAGTACGGATTGCTCTTGGATGAACCATACCATTACCACCATAAATTTGGTCATCTGAGTTCAAGATTTCCTTATAGTATCCACTTTGTGGCATCTCCAACTCAAAGTTTTCATATGTTGTATTACTTAAGTTCAATACACACACAAGATAT
>CALEMV010000167.1 GCA_937910655.1 uncultured Solobacterium sp. | reverse complement strand
CCATTAATAGTATAACAATTTCAAAATTTATCCGCAAAAATGAGCACAAATTTGGTATACTCTTCGTTGGAGGAAAATCAGTTATGAAAAAACAAGCTTTTGATTCAGAATTATATTTAAATCTACAACGTGATAAAATTTTAAACCGTATCAATCAATTTAACGGTAAATTATACATGGAATTCGGTGGTAAGATGTTTGAAGATTATCACGCTGCTCGTGTCTTACCAGGTTATAACCCTAATAACAAGGTAAAACTTCTTACAGAATTACGTGACCAAGTAGAAATCTTGATCTGCATCAATGCGAATAACATTGAACACTCCAAAGCACGTGGTGACTCTGGTGTCTCTTATGACCAAGAGGTTTTCCGTCTCTTAGACGCTTTCCGCGATTTAGAAATTTATGTTGGTTCTGTTGTTATTACACAATATGAAAACCAACCTGCAGCTAATAACTTCCGTCATCAACTCAGCAAGAATGGAATCACTTCTTATATCCATTATCCTATTCCGGGATATCCTACTGATATTGATTATATTGTTTCTCCAGAAGGTCTTGGAAAAAATGAATATATTAAGACATCTCGTAACTTAATTGTCGTGACTGCTCCTGGTCCTGGCTCTGGAAAACTCGCAACTTGTATCTCTCAGCTCTATCACGATCAACTTCATGGCGTAAAATCCGGTTATGCAAAGTTCGAAACTTTCCCAGTATGGAATCTTCCTCTACACCATCCTGTTAACCTTGCCTATGAAGCTGCGACAGCCGACCTCAATGACGTCAATATGATCGACCCATTCCATTTAGAGGCATATAACCAAACAGCTGTAAACTATAACCGTGATATTGAAGTATTCCCTGTATTAAATCGTACGATTGAACGTATTCTTACGAAATCTCCATATGCATCCCCTACAGATATGGGTGTAAATATGGTAGGTTTCTGTATCACTGATATGGATGCGGCTAAGGAAGCAGCGAAAGAAGAAATTATCCGTCGATACTATCAAGCTCTCGTTGATTTTAAAGAAGAAAAGATTCCTGCATCTGCAGTCAAGAAGATTGAACTATTAATGAATGATTGTGCCATTTCCCCATCTGATCGAAAGGTAGCCATCATCGCTAGAGAAAAAGCAGAAAAGACAAGTGCACCAGCTCTTGCTTTAGAATTACCAAATGGTGAAATTGTAACTGGTAAGACATCATCTCTATTTGGTCCATCAGCAGCAGTGATCATCAACGCTATCAAGAAACTAAGTGGTATTTCAAAACCTACGCACTTGATTGAGCCTGAATACGTTAAACCAATTCAAAATCTAAAAATCAATCACTTAGGTAACCATAACCCACGTTTGCATTCAGATGAATTATTGATTGCTCTTGCGATTACTGCAATGACAAACAAGGATGCTGATCTTGCGATGAAACAACTTGGTAACCTAAAAGGAAGTGAAGCTCACTCCACTGTTATCTTACCTGAGGAAGATAAGAACGTATTACGTAAACTAGGCATCAATGTCACATTCGATCCAGTTCATCAACACAAAAAGCTATACCACAAGAAATAACAAACCAGACAAAACAAGAGTTTCGACTCTTGTTTTCATTTGCCAAAATGTTATGATTTTTGAAGAACGGAGTTTTTATGACAGTTTATCAACTTTTATATTATTTTGCGATATACGCCTTTCTAGGTTGGATATTAGAAGTCGCCTTCCATGGCGCAATCGTCGGAAAAGTCATCAACCGCGGATTCTTAAATGGGCCATTTTGCCCAATCTACGGTGTCGGTATGATTGCGATGATCTATTTACTGACCACCGTAACACATACAGAGATTCAACACATTCACTTCCTCATTATCTTTAATGTCGGTAGTATTGTCTGTACACTAATTGAATACTTTGGCGGATGGATTTTAGACCAAATCTTCCATGCACGTTGGTGGGATTATCGCGATATGCCATTTAACATCAATGGCTATGTTTGTTTGATTTTCTCTCTTGCATGGGGTATTGGTTGCGTTGTGGCGATTGGCTTTATTCATCCTATGATTATCGACTTTGTCAATTGGATTCCGAAGCAAATTGGTTGGTGGATCTTAGGTATTACCTATCTTGGTCTTACAATGGATATGATAATCTCTGTATCCGTCATGATTGGATTAAATGAAAAACTTGCACAGATTGATAAACTACAAAAATCACTACGCATTGTTAGTGATGAACTCACAGAGCGTATTGGTGCTATGGAAACTGCCCAAAAAGTCAGCGAAGCAGGTGTACAAGCTAGAATTGCAGGCACAGAACTCAAAGAAAATATTGTTAACGCAAAAGATACTGCAGTACAGTTTAAAGATAATCAAGTCGCAGAATTACAACAAAAAATCAATAGTTTGAAAGAAACCCTTACTTCCGATAAATTTAATTTAACAAAACGTTTAATTGATGCTTTCCCTAGTCTTGATTCTCATTCCTATCATGATACTTTGGAAGATATCAAAAGTATTATCACTTCACGAACAAAACGCAAGTAGTCGATATGACTACTTTTTTCATAGAAAAAGGAACTTTACGAAAAGTTCCTAATCAATGACAGTAATATTTCTTTTTTGAATACTGCGTTTAAGCCAACTTCCCTGAA
>CALEMV010000166.1 GCA_937910655.1 uncultured Solobacterium sp. | reverse complement strand
TTAAGACTGAAGAACAGTACTTACTCGAATGTGCAAAGTTAATGAAACTACAATCTTGGCAAGGATTTAAAGAAAAATTAGTTGCACTACAAGAAGAGAATGCGCAGCTCCGTAAAGAGAACGATGCACATAAAGAAGCAGAATTATTATCTTCAGCGGATACAGCAGTACAGCAAGCTGAAATAATTAATGGCTTATCTTGTGTACTACTTAGCCTAAATGGATTTGATACGAATAGCTTAAAGGCATATGCTGAAAATGTGCGTAATAAGCTTGTGGATGGATTTGTCTTTGTATCAAATACAACAGATGGTAAAGTGACATTTGTATGCGCTAGCTCGAAAGCCGCAATATCTAAGGGCAAGAAGGCTGGTGATATTGTGAAGGCTGCTGCACAGCTAACTGGTGGTAATGGTGGTGGTAGACCTGACATGGCACAAGCTGGTGGTAAGGATACTTCCAAAGTACAGGAAGCACATGCATTAGTAAGAGAAATTCTTGCACAATAATCATGTTTTACAATAGGCACCTATATGGTGCCTATTTTTTGGCAGTTTTCATGTTATAAACACAATGAAATGAAGCGGTTGTATATACTTTTTGTAAAATATGACATAAAATATTTACAGAGATGGAGGTAGTCAAAATGATGAAACAAAATAATTTGACTGAAACGATGAGCTTTAATTCTGAAGAGATTCGTCGTGAAACAATCCACGAAGTTTTAAAACAGGTAGAAGCTTCATTAAGTGAGAGAGGTTATAACGCTATTAATCAGTTAGCAGGTTATTTAATCTCTGATGATCCTGCATATATTTCTTCACATAACAATTCAAGAAGTTTAATCCAATCCGTGGAACGTCATGAAATTATTGAAGAATTAGTTCGTTTCTATTTAGAGGCAAATCACTAAATGACACGCTATCTAGGCTTAGATCTTGGTAGCGTAACTTGTGGTGTTAGTTTTAGTGATACAGGATTTATCGCAAGAACAATCGAGACAATTCGTTTTAAACCCGATGATTACAATATGGCCTTAGATAAAGTGCTAGATATTGTTGATCGTGAAAAACCAGATGTAATAGTACTAGGCTTACCACTATTATTGAATGATGATGTTGGTCCTCGTGCACAGATTTGTCTAGAGTTTGGTGAGGTTCTTGAACAAGAATCTGGTATCCCTGTTAAAATGCAAGATGAACGATTTACGACAGCTGTAGCTGAAAGTATTTTGTTAGAAGCGGACGTATCAAGAAAGAAACGTAAAAAGAAAATTGATCAGTTAGCTGCAGTACAGATTCTACAGACTTGGCTTGATCGTAATGTAAAGTAAGGCGGCAAACGCCTTTTTTAAGGAGAGATGATAAGATGATTGAAAACAACACAATGATGATTACTGATGATACAGGCAATGAACGTGAAGTTGAAATTCTTTTGACGTTTGAAAATGAAGATAAGACAAAGAAGTATGTGTTATTTACAGACCCAACGGATGAAGAAGGCAATGTGTATGCATACAGTTATAACGAAGATGGATCAATGGATGAAGTTATCGATGAAGAAGAATGGGAAATGTGCCAAGAAGTATTAGGTGCATTTATCAGTGAAGATGATGGTGAATAGACATGGCTAAGCGAAGAAAAAAGAGAAGTTTAATTCCTTTATTACTCATTTTGATATTAGCTGTTGGATGCGTAAGTTCTTATATTTATTATTCACAATCAATTAAAGCTGTTTCAGATACTTCTGAAGAAGTTGAGTTTAAAGTGAATACTGGTGATACGTCAGCTGATATCTTACAACATCTTAAAAATGAGAATCTAATCAAAGATGTAAATGTTGCGAAGTTGTATATTAGACTCTACGAGCTTAATAATTTTAAGTCTGGAACATTTACATTAAATCGTAATATGGATTTGCAAGCAATTTTAGAAAAATTAAATAGTGCAACAGCAGCAGCAAGTGATACTGTTTCTGTAACCGTTACGGAAGGTGACTGGGCAAAACATATTGCTGAAAAAATTGCGGCAGTTACGAACGTCAAAGAAGATGAGTTACTTCAGTTATGGAATGATAAAGAGTGGATTTCTTCTTTGAAGTCTACATATCCATTTATTACTGATGAAATGTTCCAAGATAATGTACGTATTTTTCTAGAGGGCTATATCGCACCAAACACCTACGAATTTTATAAAGAAACAACTGCGAAAGATGTAACACTAAAAATGTTAGATCAAACAAAAGTTGTTTATGAAGCAAATAAAGATGCAATTGCTAAGAGTAAGCTTTCTATTCATCAATTATATACATTAGCAAGTATCGTACAGTACGAAGGTGGAGGCGATGAAACGACACTCCGTACAATTGCAGGCGTGTTCTATAATCGTTTAAACCAAGGTATGTTATTACAGTCTAGTGTAACAGTATGCTATGCAATCGATTTTGACCGTCAAACAGATAAGTGGCAAGCTTGTGAAGTTAATGCAGAGTTTGATTCACCATATAATACTTACTTACACAAAGGGTTACCTCCAGGACCAATTGAGAATCCTGGTGAGAAGGTATTTAAAGCTGTATTAAATCCGATTGAATCAGACTATCTCTACTTTGTGGCAGATACGAAGACGGGTGAAGTATTCTTTGCAAAGACACTTACAGAACATAATCAAAATGTGAAAGATCATGTAAATTTAAATGATTAAAAGTACAGTATGTTATCTAGTCCATGATGAGAAGTGGTTGATGTTATTACGTAATAAAAAACAACATGACTTAAATCACGGTAAATGGATAGGTGTAGGTGGAAAGTTAAAGACAAATGAAACACCATATGAATGCATGGTACGTGAAGTAATAGAAGAAACAGGATATCAAGTACAATCTGCGCTATATTGTGGTATCATTCATTTTCATTATGAACATCATGAAGATGAAGAAATCTATGTATATCAAACGAGTGATTATGTTGGAACTCTACAT
>CALEMV010000165.1 GCA_937910655.1 uncultured Solobacterium sp. | reverse complement strand
TTCTATTTGCTAGTGCTCCAAAAACTAAGTTTTTATTTAAGTTTCTATTTGTTAATTCAGTCCAAACTTCTGGTTTAAAATTGTTATATGACATATTATCTAGCCTCCTAATCTCTTAATATTTGTTTTAATTCATCATCTGTTAATTTTGCCTTTTCTGCTTCTGACATCTTTAAAAAATCATCATAAGTAACTTTTGAATGTCCATCATTTGTCGGTAATGGTGCAGGTGTTGAACTTCCTTTCTCATTAAATAAATCTGGATAAGTTGTTTTAAAATTTGCAACTTGCTCATCAAAACCTGTAATCTTTCCATCTTTCCAGGTGAAAGGTAATCTATCATTCAACATCATAAAAGTACCTGTGCCATCTTCATTGAAGATGATAAAACCCGTCACATCACCAACCTTAATTTCATCGGCTAGAATTGCTTGTCCATCCTTTTCAATTTCAACCAATGAATACTGCCCAATAAGATTCTTATAGCTAGAGCCTTTCTGACACCCAGCTAGTGTAATCAGTGCTAGAATGGATACCATCAATATTTTTGTTATTTTTCTTATCATAGAATTATGTTAACTCATCTACAGTTTGAATACAAATGCATATACCACGAAAAATGAGAACCTATCTCTAGGTTCTCATCATACTTTACGAAACAGTATCTACTACCATCTCTTCATATTGACGCGTATAGAGTTCATAATAGTAACCCTTATGTTTCATGAGCTCTGAATGTGTACCACGTTCAATGATCTTACCATCACGAACAACCAAGATAACATCCGCATTTACAATCGTAGATAGACGGTGTGCAATCACAAAGGATGTTCTTCCTTTGATAACTGTATCAATTGCATCTTGAATTGCCTTTTCTGTAAGGGTATCAATGGAAGCTGTCGCTTCATCTAACACTAAGATACGTGGGTCAGCTAAGATTGCACGTGCGAAGGATAGGAGTTGTTTTTCACCAGTGGATAACATTCCTCCACCTTCACCAACATCACTATCTAAACCCTTCTCCATTTTCTCAATTACGAATGTAGCAGATACAAGCTCCAATGCACGCATGATTTCTTCATCTGTCGCATCTGGCTTACCATAGCGTAGATTATCTCTGACTGTTCCAGAGAATAAGTGTGGTGTTTGCAAAACATAACCAATATTGGAATGCAACCAAAGTTGTGAACGCTCTCTCGCATCTCTTCCATCAATGAGAACTTGTCCTCTTGTTGGTTCAAAGAAACGACATACAAGGTTTACAAGTGTTGATTTACCAGCACCTGTTTCTCCAACAATCGCAACGTTTGTTCCATGCGGTACTTTGAGATTAAAGTTTTCTAAGACCATCTCATCCCCATCTGGATACTTAAAATCAACATCCTTAAATTCAACATCACCAATCAGCGGTTCCCAATTTTCCTTCTTTGGATTGAAGGTATCTCCATACTTCGCGATGACTTCTGGAGAATCCGCAACATCTGATTCTGTATTCACTAGTCTATCAAAGCGTTCAATATTTACTTGAATTGATACAAGTGAAGATATTGTAGTAATAACGTTATGTAGCGGATCCATAATTTCTAGTGCATAGCTCATAAACACAGATAGTGTACCAATTAACATCATGTTATTGACTGTCAGGTTACCACCCTGCCACATTACAATTGCTAGAGCGATAGAACTCATCATTGTAACTGTGGAATAGAAGAATGCCTGATAGCGTGCAGCCTGCACGGATACTTGACGCATCTGTTCTGTATCTTTTCTAAATCCATCTCCGATAATATTTTCGATTACCATTGTTTTAATTGATCTAGCCCCTGTAATGCCTTCATTAAAGTCACTCGTAATTTGAGAATTCAATTCACGCATGTGGCGATTTAGTTTTACAAGTCGCTTCTGGAAGAATGCGATAATGAATATTGCAAATGGGACTAGCACAAATACCATGCACGCAAGTTTCCAACTGATTCTCACCATATTGATCATGACGAATAGGATATAAGAACCATTCCATACAACATCCATCATGCGCCAAGACATGAGTTCACCAATCTTACCACTATCACTCATAACTCTTGCATGAATATAACCAACATTGTTTTGGTTAAAGTACGCAAAGGATAATTCCTGTAAATGATTGAATGAAGTATTTCTAAGATCACGATTTAAATCTAACTCTGTCTTTGATACCCAGAATACACTAATAAAGTTCAGTGAAACTTGAACAATCAATATTCCAATATAGAGTGCAATAAATAGTCCAAGTGTATCAAGGGTATTCTTTCCAACATAGTGATTTAATGCATACTGGTTGAATAGTGGATAACATGAATCTACTAAACTCGAAAATAAACCCATTAGAATCATCGCAATGATTCTGTATTTATATTTCTTCGCAAATGGTAGAATCTTCGGAATGCCAAAGTATGGAAGTGATATATTTTTATTTTCTTCTTGCATACGTACCTCCCTACTCACTCTGTTGTGATTGCATTTCAAAGATACGACGATAAATTCCCTGTTTCTCTAACAGTTGTTCATGTGTACCTTCTTCTACAACCCTACCCTTATCTAAAACAATAATATGATCGGCTGCCATTAACGTTGTAATACGATGCGAAATCAAGATAACAGTTGATTCTGAAATATTATCTTTGAGACCTGCTCGAATCTTCGCATCCGTTTCTGCATCGACTGCAGAAAGAGAGTCATCAAAGATCATGATTGGCGGTTTACGTATCAACATCTGTGCAATCGCAGCTCGCTGCTTTTGACCACCAGAGAGTGTAACACCACGTTCCCCAACATATGTGTTATATCCTTCTTTAAAATGTGAGATAGCTTCATCCAATGATGCAATCTTCGCAGCTGTACGTATTTCCTTCATATCTGCAGACTGTTTAGCAATCTTGATATTCTCCGATAAGGAGCGAGAGAAGAGATATGGTTCCTGTAATACCATACCAATATTCTGACGAATCCACTCCGCTTTCATATCTCTAATATCAACGCCACCAATCGTAATTTGACCATGATCATCCGGCAACTGATATAGACGGTCTAACAGATACATTAGTGTAGATTTCCCTGAACCCGTTCCACCTAAAATGCCAAATGTCGTTCCCGCTTTGATTTTGAAGGAAACATTTTCCAATACCTCAGTCGAACCATTTTCATACTGATAGGATACATTCTTAAATTCAATATCTTGTAGTAAATCAGGAGTAACCGCATTTGGCTTATCCTCTTCCATCTCAGAATTCATAATATAACGTAAACGGTCGATAGAAATACCCGCCTTCGACATATTCGCAATTGTTCTTCCCAAAGAACGTACAGGCCATAACAATAATGAATTATACGCAATAAACGCAATGTAGTTACCTGCAGACATACCATTATTTACCGTGATGATAGCACCATATGAAATAACCACTAGCATCTGTAAATTAGAAATCATGTCAGATGACATCCAGAACGCAGATAACAGTCGCATCAAATGCGTCCACATATTTGTATAGTGTTCGTTTTGTTTTTCAAAACGTTCACGTTCGTAAGCTTCACGTCCAAATGCACGAACAACACGTACACCCGTTAAGTTTTCCTGGGCAATAG
>CALEMV010000164.1 GCA_937910655.1 uncultured Solobacterium sp. | reverse complement strand
ACCGGTGATAGATTAAGATTTTATTTACTGAATAAATCTTTAGCCTTGTCGAGTAAGCCTTCACCAGCTGACTTAGCTGCGTTAGCTACATTCTGTAAATCATCAAGACCAAGCTTTCCATCTTCGCCAAGAAGACCCTTAACGACGTCGTTCTTCTTAACTTCAGCAGCGATACGATCAAAGTCTTCCTTTGTTAACTTTCCATCATCGCCTAAGATTCCCTTTAATACTTCATTGTTTGCTGCGAAAGTCTTTAACTTTTCAGGACTCTTCTTTAATTCTTCAATCGCTTTATTCGCTAATTCTTGTACATTAATATCTGATATTTATCTTCTACACAAGCAAAACTATTTCGTCTCACTTGCATCCTTTGTAGATGTGATAGGAAAGTGGATTTCATCCGCATAGATAAAACTTTCTATACGAGATGTATACTGTTGGATTGTATCTAGAATTCTAGGCATTTGGTCATCTGCATTATCTGGCTGAATACGCTCTACAATAGAAACTTCAATCATACCGAAAGCAGGGTTATGCATGATTTTGTCATACCATTCTGAATCGGCTAGAAGCACACTGTATGCATGTTTACCTTTTTCGTTTTGTGAGACTAACCAAAGTTCGATTCCAAGTGTGCGGTGGTCTAATGCAATGATAAACTTTAGATAGCGGTCATATAAAAACGCATCATGAATAGAGAAGTAACTGAAATCCATAAACCCAGGTGTAATCTCACTGACAGTGAACATAGAAGGGATGGAATTATGTAATTTCGTAAAATAGTTCATGATTTCGATATATGCAACCTGTATATCACCTTGATTTACTACTTTTTGATAGGTATCAAGATAATAGTTCATATCTTTTGACATAGAAACAACCTCCACATAATCAGATTATACTTCATATAACTTTAAGATTATATGATTTTATCATACTTCATGATTCATATATAATAAAGAACGGAGGTTCATTCTATGAATTTTGATAAATTAAAAAATAACAGCCGTAATATTCTAAAATCAATCGGACTTATTATCCTTGCATTAGTTATCTATGACGTAGTTTCAAATATTGTAGGAGGGTTTGGAAATAGTTTCTTTACAGAAGAACAAATTGAAGTGCTCAGTTACTATTTCTTTGATACAGTCATCTGCGTGGTTACATGTATCTTACTATTCTTTGTGTACTATTTTACTTCTAGAAAGAAGACAGGTCTTGTATTAGCAGATGCTAAGATGCCTAAGTGGTTGATTGTTCCATTTGCAATCATTATTACACTTGGTATGGGTTTAGTTAGTTCACTTTGGCTAGACTTTGCATATACACAACTTGCAAATGTTCCATTTGTTGCACAGAGCGTTGAAAGCTTTGACTCCGCTTGGTCAACAATAGGTGAAGATCCATATATCTGGGTATGCTTATCTGTTGTTATCTTTGGCCCAATTGCAGAGGAACTCTTATTCCGTGGTATTATTCATAACTCCATTAAGAAGGTATGCAACCCATATGTAGCGATTGTATTATCTGGATTGATGTTTGGTATTTGGCATGGAGAATTTGTACAGACAGTTTATACAACATTCTTCGGTATTGCATTAGCAGTGGTATATGAATATAGTGGTTCTCTTTGGGTACCAATTGGTATGCATATCTTGAATAACTTTACATCTACATTACCACCAGCACTGGATACAACTTCCACATACTTACTGATTACACGCATAGAAGAAATTTGTTTATTACCTACAATACTACTACTCATTTACATGATTCGTGCTATCCATAAAAAGGAGAAAGAAAACCATGAAATTAATTCTGTATCATGCTAATGCGATGATGAAAGAAATTGCCGAAAACTGGGCAAAAGAAAATCAGATTGAAGTAACAGTATTAGCAGAACTATTGACTGCAGAAAGTGTAAAACTTGCAAAGGGATATGATGGCATCATTAACTCTCAAGCTGCAGGTACTATCGATAAAGAAATCTATAGCACATTACGTGAATATGGTATTCGCCAGATTGCGTTAGTTAGTGCAGGATATGAATTATATGATTTAAAACTTGCAACTGAAAATAACTTAGTTATCACAAATGTTCCAAGTTATTCACCAGAATCTATCGCAGAATATACAGTATTAACAGGATTAAACCTTGTACGTAATAACAATACTATCATTGCTAATGTCGCAAAGAATGATTTCCGTTGGCAACCATCCATCTGTGGAAGAGTTATGGGTGATATGAAAGTTGCGATTATCGGAACAGGTAGAATTGGTCAAATTACAGCAAGATTATTCCATGGATTTGGATGTGAACTTGTTGGATTTGATCTATATCAGAATGAAGGAATTAAGAGTATCTTGACATATAAAGACTCGATCGAAGAAGCTGTTAAGGATGCAGATATTGTTTCCATTCATATGCCTGCGACAGCAGAGAATCACCATTGCTTTAATTATGAGATGTTTAAGAAGTTTAAGCCAGGTGCTATCTTACTAAACATGGCAAGAGGTTCTATTGTTGATACAGATGGGTTATTAAAGGCTTTAGATGAAGGAATCCTATCTGGTGCAGGTATTGATACTTATGAGTATGAAATGCCATATATCCAAAAGGATTATCAAGATAAGCTAATCGAAGATAAGGTATTTGCCCGTCTAGTACATCACCCACGTGTGATGTATTCACCACATATTGCATACTTTACAGATGAAGCAATTAAGAACCTTGTAGAAGGCGCATTAAACGCTGCTGTTGAAGTAATTACAACAGGCACATCTAAATCTAGAGTAAACTAGGCATATGCTTTGTATTTTTAGTTAGTTATGACTATCATAAAAGTGCGAGGTAAAAGAAAATGAAAAAATTATTGATTCTTGCTTTATCATTGTTTTTAGCAGGCTGTATGGTTACTAAGACGAGTGAAACATCAGGTAGCTACAAAACAATTTCATCAACAGAAGCTCAACAAATGATCGAAGATAATAAGGATGCACTCATCCTTGATGTTCGAACAGCTGCTGAGTATGAAAGTGGACATATCCCTAATGCTGTTAATCTTTCTAATGAAGATATTCAAGCAGGTAAGGTAGATAGTTTAAAGGATAAGTCACAACTCATTATGGTATATTGCCGTAGTGGAAACCGTAGCCGTCAAGCAGCACAGAAACTAGCTGAACTCGGCTATACAAATGTTGTAGATTTTGGTGGTATCCAAAGTTGGCAAGGAGATATTGAAAAGTAAAAACTGGTCACTCGACCAGTTTTTTTTATGATAAATGCTCAGCTTTACAAATTTCTTTCTCATGTTGTAAAGCAAACCACAGTTTTGTACCATCTCCAATTTCATCAGTTTCCAAACGGATTGATGTAAAATTTAACTTCTCCATAATAGTTGCATTTACTAGACGACGAGGTTCATCAACCTCGAAAGAATAGTAATAAGGTTCTGGCTTTGTATCAGGTCCATACTGTGCAATATCTGGATCTAACGCAATGACAGTATATAAATCTGTATTCTCGTATGAATAACGTAATGCATGGTCTTTAATCATCTGTACCATATTACGGAATATCGATTGTCTACGATAAGCAGTTGTTACATATGCATTTGTAATTAGTAAGGCTTCTCCTGAAATTAGTAGGGAGGAGCTTTCTTTATTTGGTGGATACGTTATCTCAGGGAAGTAATTACCACATAGACAATAATGTTCAAGATAAGTCCAATCTGATTCATCTGCACAGAAGTTAAATACTTTCTCATTGGTCAACAGTATATCCATGGATGCATGTAATCCCGATATATCTGCAATAATCGTATCACCCTCATACACAAGTATTGTGATACGTTCTAATACATTATTATCGATCTCACAAACATGCTTAATCTCTTTACCATCTGATGACATCACTGGTAAAGCAAATAAGCAGTATACATACTTACCAATAGTTGTAACAGCATAATAGTCAGGATGAATATCATACCAACTTAAAAGAGTATCTGTATCATCAGGTAAATATTTCTCTAATCGTGTTAATGCTTTTGTTAAGTATATACTTGAAAGATTATCCATAAATATATTGTAACATTATTAGTTATTTTTTATGGAGAGTACCGAATTTATTAGTAGAGAATAAGTGAGAGTTTCCTTAAATACTTGACACCAAATATGACACCAAATATACTAGGGAGGAAGATGTATGTCTAAATGGGATAAACTATTAAATAAGATTTTATCTTTATCGAAAGATATGCGTTTTCAGGAGTTGAAAAAGGTATTAGAGTAC
>CALEMV010000163.1 GCA_937910655.1 uncultured Solobacterium sp. | reverse complement strand
GATCAGTTGGATCGTGCAGGAGAGATGGAAACAATTATCCGTAAGATTGAAGAAGTAACAGAAAACTTTGAGGGAGATCTCATTATGAATGGAGATGACCCTAATGTAGTACGTATTGCGCAAAATGCAAAGAAAGCAAAAGTACACTACTTCTCTGTTGGGCAGAATGAAGTATCACAAAAAACCACGAATGAAGCGAGTGAAGGTAAGTTCTGCCCACATTGTGGAGCACGCCTTGTCTATGATTATTACCAATATTCACATATTGGAAGATTTGCTTGTCCATCCTGCGGATTCGGAAAGATTACACCATATACATATGTATCTGAAATTGATTATCAAAACCAGACTTTCACAATAGATGGTGTGAAGTACCATTCTTTTATGAATACAATTTATGCAATCTATAATTGCGCAGTTGTATTAACCGTGATGCGTTTGTTAGGCTTAGATTTACAAGCAGCAAATACTGTATTTAAAACGTTTTCTATGAAGGAAGGGCGTAATGAGGTGTTTGCGCTCAGTAAGCCATCTGTATTAAATCTTATCAAAAATCCAACTGGTGCTAATGAAGTAATGAAGTATATCGTAAACCAAGAAGGTGATAAAAATATCGCTATCTTCTTGAATGATAATGACCAAGATGGTAGGGATATTAGTTGGATCTGGGATGCACATTTTGAACGACTTAATAAAGAGAACATTCACACCATAGTATGTTCGGGAACACGCGCGTATGACATGGCTCTACGCTTGAAGTACGAAGGATTAGAAGACCATATTCAAGTTATTGAAAACTTCGAAGAAGCAATCAAATATTTAGATAAAGCAGATAGAGATAGTTATATTCTTTCTACATATACTGCCTTACATGTTGTGCGTGGTATCTTAAAGAAGGAGGCACGATAATCATGGAATTAAAGATTTTATGGATGTATCATGACCTCATGGACCTTTATGGAGATAAGGGTAATATTGAAACTTTACGCTATCGCGCAAGTAAGCGTGGTATTAATGTCGTTGTTGATACTTGTACATTACAAGAAAAAAGAAATATTGAAGAATATGATATCTTCTTCTTGGGTGGTGGAGCAGATAAAGAACAGACGCTTATCTATAAAGATTTGCTAGCACGTAAAGAATCCATCTTAAAAGCAAAAGAAAGTGGTACAGCATTCTTATTAATTTGTGGTGGATATCAATTATTTGGTCAATACTATTTAGACCAGGATGGTCAAAAGATTGATGGTTTGGGTATCTATGACTACTACACAGAAAGTAGTGACCGTGATCATCGCTGCATTGGTAATATTGTTGTAGAAGCGAATATTCATGACAAAGAGGTTACTGTTGTAGGATTTGAAAATCATGGTGGTCAAACAAAAGCCGTATCGAATCCATTTGGTAAGGTATTAGTTGGACATGGAAATACATACAAAGGTAAATATGAAGGCTATATGGATGCACAAACAATCGCAACCTACATGCATGGACCACTGTTACCAAAAAATCCAGCCATCGCTGATGAAGTCATTCTACGTGGTTTAAATCGTAGATATGCTGTAGAGCAGCTAGAACAACTTCAAGATACACTAGAAAATGCAGCACATGATGCAATGTTAAAACGATTGAATGTCAAGTAAGATAATTTTACATATTTAATATTCAAGGTAATCCTCATGATTATGGGGATTTTTTCATGTGGTGTACTGTATTAATATACTGAGCTGATATATAATGTTTTTGCAATAATATATATTCCGTAAGTGATTCATTCATCTATAATATTTACAAAACTTATAATTTTAAAGGTGGCAATATGAATGTGTATGCATTAGACTATTTAGAGTCTTATAAAAGATTAGATCAACTATGTAGAGATATGTTTAGAAGTAAAGATGGTGTTACAGAATACATCAATCAAATGGATAGGGTAATATCTAGAATTAATTCGAAACAAGAATGGCGAAACTTCTATTCGAGATTAAAATATCAACGTCGATTACGAAATAATCTAGTTCATAATACGGAATGCTCAGAATGTACGGAGGAAGATATTGATGAAGTTGAATACTTCTTCGAATTAATATTAAAACAAGAAGACCCTTTAGCATGCATTCGTAAACAACAAACATTAACGAGACATGTATCGATACAAACATCTGATAGTAGTTCTATGAGAAGAGGATATCACTCGAAGAAATCTGGTATTGTTGAGTTCATCATATATATGATGGTTTTTGTTGCTATAATGGTGCTAATTCTTAGATATATTTAAATCATTTAGCATATTGAAAAGGGGCATTAGGCCCCTTTAATTGTCTTAAGTACTTCATCTAAGTCTTGTAGTTTTGATTTGTTGAATATGAATTGACATGCATCATGTTCGCTGTACCGTGGAATAATATGGAAGTGTAGGTGGTGTACTGTTTGTCCTGCTACTTCACCACAGTTATTTAGGACATTACATCCTTCAGCTTTTGTGGCATGTACAATTCTTTTTGATAGGTTAGAGATAACTTCAGCACATTGTTTTACTGTTTCACTATCAGCTTCTAAGATGTTTGCAACATGTTTCTTTGGCATTACAATTGTATGCCCGTAGGTTACTTGTGAGATATCTAGTATTGCTAGAACATTGTCATCTTCATAGACTACTTTTGAAGGAATCTTATGATTGATAATATCGCAGAAAATACACATATTAATTTCCTCTCATTTCTATATATCTATATTGTAAAAAAAGTCGCATGATTTTGCGACTTTTATTTCATATCTTGTACTAGAATATCTGGATACTTGTCCTTAATGGAGTCGTAGATAGTCTTGTCGTAGATGTGGAAGTTGTGCTTCTTGAAGAAGTATGTTGATGCGTCTGCAGAGACTTGATTAATCTTCTGTAGAGCTGTATCAACATCATCCTTAATCTTTGAAGCATCATTTTCATCAACCTTGATAACATAGAACTTCGCACCATCACTAGCAGGTGGCTCTGTCCAAGGATCGCTTGGTTTATTTGAGGTGATGATAGTACGTACTAATGCATCTAAGTCGGATGATTCAGTTGTGTAAATCTGTGATACAGGAGTACCTGTTCCGTTGTGTGCTGTAGATACTGCAGCAAAATCAGTGTTACCACCTTTTAAGTCAGCTAACGCTGCATCAGCATCTGCTTGGGAAGTAAAGGTTAATACTGTAGCCTTTACTGGCTTGTATGTATCTACTAGAGAATCAAAGTTTTCATCGATATACTTCTTTGTTAATTCCTTAGCCTGAAGAGAAGGGATAAGGTATTCCTTCAGATATGATTCTTCATCCAAGTTGTTATTTTTCATATAGGAAGCAAATGTATCACCATACATAGACTTATAGTTTGCAAGGCTTTGTTCTGCTTCTTTTTGCATCTTATCTGTAACTTCAATTTCTGCTACGGCGATTGCTTTACTTGCTTCATTGACAGCAGTAGTAGCACCGGCGTTCTGCTTCATTAATGTGAATACATCACCCTTTGTAATATTCTTCTTGCCAATGGAGAACATTACTTCATTACTATCTTTTAATTTTGCAACTGCATCAGAACATCCAGCTAATCCAGATAAGAGGATGGCAGTACAAACAACGGCAGTAAGTTTCTTAAACTTTGTCATTATTTTGTTTCCTCACTTTCTGTATCGATACCCATAGCTTTCTTGATAGAGTTTTCAAGTTCTGTATTACCCTTGAAATCAATACCTAATTCTTCAGCCTTAGCCCAAAGAGCTTGGTTTGAAAGAGTTGTGTCGTAGTTTTGAACTAAAGTTAAGTATGGGTTATCTCCAGCAACTTCTTCTAACTTAGCTTGTGTTGTTGCGTTAGCAATAATTCTGAAGTAACCAAAGTTTGAAGAACGTACCCACTTACTTACTTCACCTTCATTGAGGGCGAGGGAAGCTTCTAAGAAGGCAGCATCCAATGTGGATGTATTCTTATCGATAACACCTAGTATACCACCATTAACAGATGTTGATGTGTCTTCGCTGTGCTTAGAAGCAACTGTAGCGAAATCATCACCAGCTGCTAATTCATCATCAACAGCTTTCATTCTGGCTGCTTCATCTTCTGTAGGTTCAGCAGTAGGGTTGTTTCTATCTGTGAACTTGATCAAGATGTAAGATACTTGACGAATCTTTAGTTCATCGAAATGTTCTTTTGCGTATTCAGCTGTTAACTGGTTTACTTTCTGTTGTTGAATTAAATATTCTTCTAAATCTGTATAACCAGTTTTTGCCATATCTGCATGTAACTTAGCTTCATAGTTTGCACCATAAGAATTCTTATAGTTAGCGATAACAGATTCAGCTTGCTTAGCGGCTGCATCTTTGATTTCATTTGTTGTAGAAATACTAGCGTCTGCGATTGCACGTTTGAACAATGTTAATTCAGCACTTGAACCATTTGTTCTAAATAGTGTTTCGTAGAATTCAGAAGCAGTTGTATCGTTATCATCGATAGAATAAACGACATCTTCTCCGTTTGTTTGTTTACCTTTTAATTTTCCTTTGTTTGTATCGTAAATGTAATACACACTGATAGCAAGAAAGATTGCTACCAC
>CALEMV010000162.1 GCA_937910655.1 uncultured Solobacterium sp. | reverse complement strand
TCTTGTAACACACTATTATTTAATTTCTGAATCACATCGATTTCCGATAGATATAAATCAGCTTCAGTTAGTATATGTTTTTGAAATGCTTTTCGTAAAAGAGTTGCTAATTTTTCCATTCCAAAACGATCAAAATCACAAGAATATATCATGCCACAAGAAAGTGCCGCAAATGCAAACTCTTCCGCAATATCCGCATGTTGAAACATAATCTCTTGCATACCTTCTTCATTTCTTTCGACAATCAAATCTTGATAATATCTTTCAATATCATTGATTGTACATTTACGATAATTCAGTAAGTTTCCAAGTGTATACTCCAAACGATCAGAAGATAATTTAGGGGAATCATTATCAGCAATTGGATATATATGATAATCAGAAACTTCATCTACTGAGATACCATCCATTATGAGTTGATTCATAATCACTGTATCCTGAAGTATGATTTGCTTTGTCTCATCCTCTGTTGACTCCTGTGTTAAATAATCTCTTTTTACAAAATCAATCACATGAGAGAATGCACGAGTTGAAATATCATGGAACAAACCAGCTAACGTTTGTTTTTTGTCATGTGTAAAATGCCATATAATACAAGCTACCCCAACACTATGTTCATAGCGAGTATAGGAACCATAACTAGAAAATCCTGCATGTGATGTAAACTGCAACCCACAATTCATATCTACACCTTTTAATCTTTGCATAGACTCTGATTTCAGATACGGATTGATAAAGTCCGGATAATCTTTTTGGTATATTCTTTCTAATTCACTCATGCTAAATATTATATAAAATAAAAGACCTGATTAACAGGTCTTTTTAGGCTGGGATAGAGAGATTCGAACTCCCGAAATGGCTGGTTCAGAGCCAGCTGCCTTACCGCTTGGCTATATCCCAATAGCGCAATAACTATTATAGCGAAAAACCTCTCATATGCAAAGACTTTTTTCAAAGACAATTTTAGTTATTGCAAATCCACAGCTTATTGGTTTGTTACTGTAAAGCCAGCATCCTGGAATGCCTTTACAATAACTGATGGGTCAACACCATGGTTAGCTGCTGCCATTAATGGAGTCATTACCTTTGTATGAGGATTCTCCTCTACACAATGACGCATACCACCAAATCCTAAAGTTTCCATAATATCTAAGAACTCAGGAATTGTTGTTGCTAGTTCATAAACTGATTTTGTTAAATCGATTTCCTTCATATTTACCTCTTTTCCTTTGATATTTTAGCAAGAATTGTTTATTTACGCATTTAATATTATCTTCTGCATTGTTATAAACACACAAAAAGCGTAAAATATATAAGAATAAAAGGAGTATTACAATGGCTATTAGAACAAGATTTGCACCAAGCCCTACCGGCTATATGCATATCGGTAATTTACGTACTGCGTTATATGCATACCTAGTTGCAAGAAAAGATCCTGAAGGCGTTTATATCCTTCGTATCGAAGATACCGACCAAGGACGTTTAGTGGAAGGTGCCACAGATATTATTTATGACACATTAAAAGCTTGCGGTCTAAAACATGATGAAGGACCAGATAATGGTGGTAACTTTGGACCATATGTACAATCTGAACGTGTACGTAGCGGCTTATATCTTAAATATGCAAAGGAACTCATTCAACGTGGTGGAGCGCATTATTGCTTCTGCGATGAAGAATTAATTGCAGCGCAACGTGAACTACAGGAAGCACGTGGTGAATCCTTTAAGTTTGATGATCCATGTAAGTTATTAACAATTGAAGAATGTGAAGCTAGAATTGAAGCTGGTGAGAAGTTTGTTATTCGTCAAACAATTCCTGAAACAGGAACTACATATTTTGATGATGAAGTATTTGGACGTATTACAGTTGAAAATAATACATTAGATGAACAGGTATTAATTAAGAGTGATGGCTTCCCTACTTATAACTTTGCTAACGTTATTGATGACCATTTAATGGGCATTACAGATGTTGTACGTGGTATGGAGTATCTGTCATCAACGCCAAAGTATAACTTAATCTACAATGCATTTGATTGGGACATCCCAAGATATATTCACTGTCCACCTGTTATGAAGGATGAACATTCTAAGTTATCCAAGCGTAATGGTGACGCATCATTCCAGGACTTAGTTGAAAAAGGATATTTACCAGGTGCGATTCTCAACTACATCGCATTACTAGGTTGGTCTCCAACAGAAGAACGTGAAATCTTTACATTAGATGAGCTAGTACAAGCATTTGATGTGAAGCATATCGGCACTTCTGGAGCAATCTTTGACCCTGAAAAACTCAAATGGGTTAACGGTATGTGGTTAAGAAATATGGATCTAGATTCTTATGAGAAACTAGTTACTCCATACATCGACCAAGTTGTAAAAGGTAACTTCAACCGTAGACAGATTGCGGCTATCTTACAACAACGTGCGCAAACATTAGCAGAGATTCCTGAGATGTTAACATTCTTTGATAACTTCCCTTCATATTCTAACGATTTATTCATTAACAAGAAGATGAAGACAGATCCAGAGATTGCATTAAAATCATTACAGGCAGCTTATGAAGCTTTAAAGAACCAAGAGGATTGGTCTGAAGAAGCGCTACATAAAACATTACTTGAACTACCTGCCAAGTTAGAAATGAAGAATGGACAAGTTCTATTCCCATTACGTCTTGCGATTACAGGTATGCAGTTTACACCAGGTGGAGCGATTGAAATCAGTTCTATTCTTGGCAAAGAAGAAACTCTACGCCGTCTAGAATTATCCATCAAGCAGCTTCAACAATAAACTACTAAAGGGATGATATCCAAGTGATACCATCCCTTTTCGATTCAAACATAGAAAAACCGACTTCTTACGAAATCGGTTAAAGTTCTTACTTAGCTAATGCCTTCTTAGCTGCGTCAACCAATGCTTCAAATCCCTTTTCGTCATGAATAGCGATTTCAGAAAGCATCTTACGGTTAACGTTGATATCTGCTAACTTAAGACCGTGCATGAACTGGCTGTATGATAAATCATACTGTCTTGTTGCTGCGTTAATACGAGCAATCCAAAGCTTACGCATTTCACGCTTAGTCTGTCTTCTTCCGATATATGCATAACGGAGAGAACGCATCACTTGCTCATGGGCTGTTCTGTAAAGTAAGTGTTTGCTTCCAAAATAACCCTTAGCTAATTTTAATATTTTCTTACGTCTATTACGTGTAGGTGTTGATCCCTTTACTCTCATCTTCTTTACCTCCTAATTAACCTTGCAACAACTGTCTAGTACGCTTTAAATCGGAACTGTGTGCAGTTGTAGACTTAGCTAAATGCATCTTCTGCTTGTGTGTCTTGTTTGCTGCAAAGTGTGATACGAAGTTGTGCTGTACCTTCAACTTGCCTGTTGCTGTAAGCTTGCTACGCTTAGCGAAGGTCTTCTTTGTTTTCATTTTGATCTTCTTTGGCTTTCTTGCTTTTGCTTTCATAGTATTCTCCTTTACTTACCTTTTTTTGGTGAATATACAACAGATAATGTATTACCTTCCATAGCGGCGGATTTACTTACATCTGCTATATCTGAAATTTGCTCAGTAAACTTGTTTAAAACATCACGGCCAACTTCCTGTCTTGTAATCATACGACCACGGAAGCGCATATCGATACGAACTTTCTGCCCAGCTTCAATCCATTCTCTTGAACGCTTTAATTTTGTTTCAAAGTCATGTTGATCAATAACTGGAGAAAGACGTAACGCCTTAACCTCTGTAACATGTTGATTCTTCTTAGCTTCCCTTTGCTTCTTTTGATCTTCGAAGTGGTAACGTCCATAGTCAAGAATCTTACATACCGGTACTGTCGCATTAGGCGCAACACACATTAAATCAAGATCCATACTATATGCTTTTTCTAAAGCTTCACGGCGTAACATTGTGCCTAATTGTTCCCCATCAGGGCCAATTACAAGTACTTCCTTGAAATGAATGTCATCATTAACCATGTCATGGGACTCTGGTCTTCTGTTTTTGTTATTCTTAATTTTACCCAAGTAAACCTCCTATAAATTTAAAAGCAGGTACGAAGATTGCACCTGCTAAAATAATCGTTTTGATCATCTCGGCATATACCCAAATCCGTAGGATATCAGGTGAGAAGCGGTGCTCCTTCTTTCCGTTTTTCAAATTCCTATACTATTTAACTAAATTTCCTTATAAATGTCAATACTAGATTTCAAAATCAATGACATTCACCGTTACATCTGCTGGCTTAAATCCAGTCATGAATACGATGTTCTCATAAATCTTATTCTGTACCAACTCACAAGTAGCCGCTACATTAGCGCCATACTTCACTTTAATATCTGCAGTGATGTGTAATTGGTTATCATCTACCTTTACAGTTAAAGGCTTTGTAAAGCGTGCCTGTGGTACACGAATTGCATTTTCAATATCATCAATGCTGATTTCTGCAATTGACTTAAATACTGTCTTGTTAATAGCTATTAAGCCATTTTCGTTCTTCTCATTTAAAACAACATAATCTTGTGCCATGTTATTCACCTCTTATATTTACCAGTTTATTATAACAAAATATCAGACTCAATGG
>CALEMV010000161.1 GCA_937910655.1 uncultured Solobacterium sp. | reverse complement strand
TTTCAAAAATTTTTGTTCATTTTTGAACATTTATATGAAAAATTTTCAAAAAGTGCATGCATGTTATATGATAGACATGCATGCACTTCATATATTTTACTTTATATGATTGTTTATGCCTTACCAGCAGCTTCTGTATAAGCACTGATAATCCAATCATTGTTGATACGTGGGAAATCTGCCTCATCAATCGCAAAGCGATCTTTATCTACTTTCATCTCTTCTTCTAGAACACTAATAGGAATTAAGAATGACATTCCCTTGTCGTCAGCTCGTACATTGATTTTCATGACATCATTCTCTGTATGTTGATATTCAATACCAGTCACATCTTTGGCAGTTCCTTTTTTGTTGTCGATATACTCAATAAAACTGTCGTATTTCGCAAGTTCTACCATGATGTCATCTACACCATCTTCAAAAATCTGTATTTTTTCTGCAAATTCCTGCACTGTTGCACAACGTCTTAACTTAAAACCTTGTTTTACAAGAGGCTCTGCCAGCTGCTTCAAAGACTCTGTTGGCTCTTGTTGGCTTAGCCAAATTAAGAACTTTCTTGATGGATCTGAGTATACTAGTGGTGGTTGAATCATGAATGCATGCTGACAATGAGGGCAAGTATGTCTAAAAATATCTCCACTGATGCATGCTTCTTTCAAGTCTGGATCTTGCTCTGCATTAATTGCTGTATAGATTGTTGTATCAAAATCCTTATGGCAATAAGGACAAGTATATCTAATATCTTGACTCTGGCTCATGTTTTTCTCCTAGCTTTTCATAGAGATTCCAGAAAAATCAATTCCTAGTTTCTCTGTTTCATGTACAATTTTTTCTAGTACTGCTGATTCTTCATCGCTTAGTGTTTCACCACCAAATAAGATAATCAAATGTGAAACATCTTCAGCATAGTATGGTATTGCCCATACTTTATCCGCAAAGTGTAATCCAATATCTTGGCTTGGCTCTTCATCCACTTCTCCAACAACAAATGGTCCATGGATACCTGTTAAGCGCACTGTAATCTCATGAATAACTGATCCGTGCATTACTCCTGCTAGTACATTATCTGGATAAAATGGATCACGCAATGCATCTAAACGCCCATCTTTACGCAAGCGACGTAAGTCTTCATCTCTTGTTTCTGTTTTTTCAATCCATGATGCATTCTTCTTTACCATTTGAACTGTTTCATTGACAACTCTTACTTCACGGTCAAAGACTTGTTCCATTGTAAAGAAGCCAAGCATCTCAGGATCATCCATTCCTCTAAGACATGTTTCCCATGAATTACCGATTGATAGTACATTAAACATTAACATTCCATCTTCTGTACAGTACGCTGAACATACAGCGTAACAGTCATCCTGATGCACTTCGATTTTATCTTTTAATAATTCTGTTAAATCGTCCGCTTCGATTGTAATGTACTTCTGATACATGACTGTAAAATTTAGTTCTGCGACTTTCATCATCAATCCTCCTTCCTGGTGAAAAATGACAGGTCTTATCGACCTGTCATTATTTTAACATTGATTTGTGATTAACGTCTTCTTCTACCTAAAATTCTTAATAAGTATAGGAACATGTTAACAAAGTCTAGATATAGCTGCAATGCTCCATAGATTGCAAGCTTCTCTCTTTCTTCTTCTCCATTGACTGACATATAGTAGAACTGCTTGATACGTTGAATATCAAATGCTGTATAGATCATGAAGATAAATAATCCCAAATATGCAATCAATAAGTTATTACGTAATACTGGAATAAAGATGGATGCGATACTTGCGATTACTAACGCAATTAATCCACCAAATAAGATTCCACTATACTTTGTTAAATCAACATTTGTGACATGGCCAATGACAGCACAACTTACGAATAAGATTGCCGCAAATATAAATGCCTGGAATACAGTACCCACTTCATACGCTAGTGGAATAACACCAAATGTAATACCTGTTATCGCAGCGTATGTAAAGAACAATGCTGTACATGCACCCTTTGATAAATGTCTAACTGCCGCATTTAGAGAAAGTACTAACACAATCTGTGTAATCAATAATCCAATCTGGATAAATATTGCTGATTCACTAAAGAAGAAGATACGTGCTAATGTTCCTCCTGTCACTAGGGAATGGAAGATAAGATACGCTACTGCAGCTGTGATTGTTAAGCCAATACCCATGTATGTAAATACTCTTGTTATATAAGCTTTGAGGCCAGCCTCCTCGTTATATGTTCCATAATAATTTTGTCTGTCAAATTCACTCATGATTAAGTCCTCCTGACAATAT
>CALEMV010000160.1 GCA_937910655.1 uncultured Solobacterium sp. | reverse complement strand
TTATCATGTATAATATTTAATAGAGATTTTCGTATTACACGACAAACAGGAGGAATTACAATGAATTGGAAAACGTTAGAAGGATTTGATGAGAAATTAGCAAAGGTCAGCTTTAAAGCACATAAGACTTTTGATGGTAAGGTAGTGGAAGTTCTATACGGTGCAAAGGAAGAAAATGGTAATTTTGTATTACCAAAAGAGGATCAAAATGATGGCCACGGCAGATGGTTTGGTATTGAAACTAATGGAGAATATAGAATGTTCTCTTGGCAAAAGCCAGCGTATTTAGGTGGAGGCGTTGAATACGGTACTTCTCATAATGATACTGCACTTGAAGATATGGAAAATGATCTTCGTAAGAAGCAGGAACTATGCCGTCAAGCAGAGAATATCTCTACTGTAGAAGAGTTTGAAGAAATTCGTAAGCAATTTGAAGCAATTGAAAACTGGAACACTCCAAAGGATAAGGAGTATGCAATTTGGTTTGGTAAGACTTTAGAAAAGTTCAATGCTAGAAGTCAGCGTCAAAGCGCAAATGCGGAAGAGAAGAAGAAGTTGATTGAAAAAGCTGCTAGTTTAGTAGATTCTACAAACTGGAAGGATACACAGGGAGAATTTAGAAACCTACAGGATGAGTGGGAAGCGCTAGGTAATGCAGGTGTGGAAGATGATTCCTTATGGGAGCAGTTCAAGGGCTATCGTAACCAATTCAATGATAAGCGTCGTAACTATTTTGATAATCTAACACAAGTACATTCTGAAAATGAAGCGAAGAAACTTGATTTAATCAAGCAAGCAAAAGAACTTGCTAAGAAGACTGGTAACTTCCGTGAAACATCTGAAAAGATGAATGGTCTCATGGACGCATGGAAGTCTCTTGGTAGTGCAGGTCGTGATAAGGATGATGAACTTTGGAATGAGTTTAACGCATCACGTCAGGGCTTCTATGATGAAAGAACAGCGTTCTTTACAGAGCGTGATGAAAAGCAGAAGGAGAGCATCCGTATTAAGAATGCATTAATTGAAGAAGCGAAGACAATCGCTTCCACAAAGGATTATGGTCGTGAAAAGACTGATCGTATGAAGGCATTAGATAAGGAATGGCGTGCTGCTGGATATTCTGGAAGTGATCAGAATGATGCGTTGTGGGCGACATTTACACAGGCAAAAGAAGTATTCTGGAATGGTAAGCGTGAAGATAGTCAAAAGCGTCTGCAGGAGGCCTTCGACTACAAGAAGTCACAACTTCCAGTCGTAAGAGAAGAAATCAATAGACTTCAAGAACAAGAATATGAAACAAGTGACTATGAAAGAATTCGTAGTATTCAACGCCAAGTTGAAGAAAAGAAAGCTTTCTTAGAGAAGTTAAAGAACGATATTGAAGATATCGAAAAGAAATTAAACGCATAATTCAAAACCTCACTTCATCTGGAGTGAGGTTTCAAGTCAATGGGGGATGAGAAATGTTGAAGAATATCGCCAGGGAACAGTATACAGAAGCGATACGTATGGCATGGCCAGCTGTGCTGGAAAGTGTTTTTGTGTCTCTTGCAGGTATTATCGATACATTCATGGTTTCCTCAATGGGTACATATGCAGTTGCGGCGACTGGTTTAATTATTCAACCAAAGTTTCTGAGTTTAAGTTTCTTCTTTGCGATTAACGTCGCAGTATCTGCTTTAGTTGCACGAAGACTTGGACAGAATAATCGTAGGAATGCAAACCAAGTATTGGTGACTGCACTTATGATGGTTGTACTATTATGTGTTGTGTTAACGGTTGTAACAGTTATTTTTGCAAATCCGTTAATTGCGATATGTGGTTCGAATGCGGATACACATGAGGGTGCAGTCATTTACTTTCGCATGATACAGGTTGGAATGATATTCAATGTATTATCACTGGTTATTAATGCGGCTCAACGAGGTGCTGGCAATACTAAGATTGCGATGATAACGAATGTAACATCATCGATTGTAAATATCATTTTTAACTATCTATTGATAGGTGGTAACTTTGGTTTTCCTAAATGGGGTTTATTTGGAGCAGCCTTTGCGACAGTATTAGGTACGGTATTTGCATGTGCTATGAGTGTACATTCTTTATTTCAGAAGGATAGTTATGTTTCGATACCCTATATTTTAGAAGAGAAGATTCGACCGGACTTTGGATCATTTCATGCAATCCAAAAATTAGGTGCAAATATTCTTTTTGAAAACTGGGCTATGCGTGTAGGTTTTATGACAACGGCTGTACTTGCCGCAAAACTTGGTACAGACCAATTTGCGGCATATCAGGTTGGCATGAATATTATGTCATTAGGTTTTGCGTTTGCGGATGGTATGCAGGTTGCGGCTGTATCACTCATCGGTAAGAGCTTGGGACAACAAAAACCAGAACTTGCGAAAACATATGGACATGCATGCCAATTAATTGGTGTAGTAATTTCGGTGATATTCGCGGTGAGTTTGTTGGTAGGTGGAAGAAAGATAAATCAGTTCTTCTTTGCGGATGAATCCGTGGTTGAAATGGGCGTTATGATTGCTCGGTTCGTAGCAGTTATTGTACTATTTCAAATATCACAGATTATTTATGGTGGATGCTTAAGAGGCGCAGGTGATGTAAAATATACATTGTTTGTGGCGCTGATTAGTGTCGCAATTATCCGACCAATTTTAACCTGGGTATTAACTTCCGTATTCTCACTTGGTCTAGTAGGTATTTGGTTAGGAGTATTATCGGATCAGTTTACAAGATTTACGTTATTACGTATTCGTTTCCACCAAGGTAAATGGGTGGAGTATAAAATATAGAGAGGCATTCAAATGGGTAATAAAACAAGAATTCGAAAAATGACGATTCTAAGTATGTTTATCGCGATTGAACTCATTATGGCAATGACACCAATTGGTTATCTTAACTTAGGTGCAATTTCCATTACAACAATGCATATACCTGTCATCTTCGCAGGTATCTTACTTGGACCAACTGATGGTGCAATCTTGGGTTTTGTTTTTGGTATGACAAGTTTTTTAAAGGCAACCTTTGCGCCAACGATAACAAGTTTCTGCTTTTCACCTTTCTATTCAGTAGGTGAAATTCATGGAAATTTCTGGAGTATACTCATTGCCTTTGGCCCTCGCATCTTATTGGGATATCTTTCTGGTTTGTTATATTCAACACTAAAGAAAGTTAAGAAGAATACTTTTATCGCAGAATCAATCATTGCGATTGGTATGACATTAATGCATACACTGATGGTAATGGGAATGATTTGGTTATTCTTCGGTGAGGTTTATGCAAATGTGACAGGTTTAGCTGTTTCTGCAGTGATTATTACTGTGATTACAAGTAATGGTATTTTGGAAATGGTTGTGGCAGGCTTTATTATTCCAATGATGATGCGTGTACTTCGTCCAGTATTAGATAAATTAGAGTTAGGTAAATAAAAGAAGGGATTTCATCAGTTGAAATTCCTTCTTTTTTTCTTATTCAAATGGTCTAGCAACACCTAGAATTTTTGTGTGCGGATAGTCTGTTACACCGTAGTAATCTGTTACATATGGTGGCCAAGCCTCAATAACTTTTCCGTTTCCTAGGTAGATTGCAACATGATAAATCGGAGCATATGGACCAGAACTATAGAAAACAAGATCACCACGTCTTAAATCTGACGTTGGAACGTGTGCCATAGGTGTATAAGCCCTAAGTGTACGTGAATCATATTCATTCTCTGGTTTTGCATGGTGAGAAGGTGTTGCAGGATATGGATCAAAGCCAGCCGCATATAATGCCTGCATGACAAGTCCGCTACAATCAACACCATCACCAGGGTAAGAAGACGTACAAATACGATATGGTGTTCCAAGATATTCATATGCACGTGCAATCATCGCTTCAATTCTTTCTGCGCTTGTATTGAAATTGCCTGTCTTCATTGGACTAACATAATAACCGTTATCATATGTTAGAGTAGGTGCGGTAGTCTGTGTATAGTCTTGTGCTCCACCAGCTCTAAAGTGATACCAAGTACCATTTTCAAGTAGCCAGCCATTTTCGGCCATCATACCATTGGCTTTGAAATAATAGGTAGTACCATGAATGATTTGCCAACCGGATTTCATGGAACCATCATTACTATCACCTAGGTAATACCAATGACCATTAATATATTGCCAACCACTCAGCATGACTCCAGAAGGAGCCATATAATACCAATTACCATTGATAAACTGCCAGCCCGTAAGCATTGCACCAGATGAATTGCAGTAGTAATAATTTTGTGAGAGGTTTAACCAACCTGTCTGCATATTTCCATCATCACCCAAGTAATACCATGTATTATAAACATTTTGCCAACCGTACTTTTGAATGCCGAAGGCATCTAGGTACTGGTAGTGATCATTTGTATAGACCCAACCAGTAGCCATCTCACCAGATGGACGCATGTAGTAGTTTCTTCCATTATATTGAATCCAACCAGTTTCCATGTTTCCGTCGGTATCTAATAAGTACCATTTATCATTTGCCATCCAGTTTGTTGGATTCCAACAGTATTTAAATATTGATAATGACCGTTTGTGAATACCCAGCCAGTAGCCATTTCGCCGGATGGACGCATATAGTAATTTCTATTGTTGTATATAATCCAGCCAGTTTCCATATCGCCATTCTCATCGAAGTGATACCAATTTCCATTGATCATTTGCCATCCAAATTGTTGAATACCAAAGTTATTTAGGTATTGATAATGCCCATCGGTAAATACCCAACCTTTTGCCATCGTACCGTTTGGATGTAGGTAGTATTTGTGACCGCCATAAGAAATCCAACCTGTTTGGATATTTCCGTTAGCGTCATAGTAGTACCAATTATCATTCGTATATTGCCATCCTGTTTTGGCTACTGTATTCACTCTTGTGGTTAAAACTGTTCCCTTTGCATGAGTGACTGTAGTCATACACAGAAAGAAAGTGAGACAGGCAACTGCGACAGCTGATTTTCTCTTCATAAATTTCTCCCCTTAGCTTTTAAAATCTTATAATTTTCCTAGTAGATAATACCAAAGAAACCAAAAAAAGCAACAATA
>CALEMV010000159.1 GCA_937910655.1 uncultured Solobacterium sp. | reverse complement strand
ACTAGATTCTTACCAAACTTTTCTTCAATCTGATAACGCAATAACTCAGAACTTGCCCGTCCACTTCCACAGACAATTAATACTTTTTCTTTTGTTTGTTTTTCACGCTTCTTTTCCAGCGCTACGTTGAAATGTAACGCAATGTACGCAATCTCATCTTTACAGATACATCTGTTATACATTTTCTTTAATACACCACAGGCAACAGTGGCCATTGAGTATGCAAGCACAAAGTGCTCACGGATTTGATTCGCTAGCGGATTATAACTTGCGATGTGATTCTGTAATCTCACTTTAAACGGTATGACATGTAGAGATAATAATGTCACAAGTTCAAAGTCATACCGCAAATCAATACGGAACGTTTCATTAACCGCTTCTAACATTGCCAAAACAATTTCAAATGTTTCTTCATCCACAACAGAACTACTTTGCTGTCCATTATTAAGTCGGATAATCTTCTTACTACTCAAATGCATTAGCACGTAATACACTTCACTATCTGGAAACTTCACATCAAATTCTTTTTCAATATCACAAATGATAGCCTTGGTCATCGCAATATCACTATCATTTTCCATCTGCTTTTCTGTTTCTTTACCAAGATGAATCACTTTGCCATCTAGGATACGTTGAATTGCGATATAGATATGGAATGTTAAATTATTCAGTGATAAATCCGAAATCATAAAATTGTATTTCACAACTTTATCTGTGATAATTTTATGAATGATATCCAATCGATTATTTTCTGGTAGTTGTTGCGTATAAAACGGTTCTTCCATTTGGATTCGAGTTAAACATAGACGGTACTGCTGTTCGCTACCAATTGCACGCATACCTTGATATGCACGATAGTCAATCTCAATACCAAAATCCGCAAGAATATTGCGGACAATCTTCATATCATTTTTTAGTGTTGCACGACTGATAAACATCGCATCCGCAAGGTCATCCATACGCACGCTTTCATCAGAAGTAAGTAATGTTTCTATAATCTGGCGAACACGGTCTTGGGTTGTCAAAACTCTTTCACGATTATTTTCGATAGACTGCAAATAATCCTCTAACTTTTCTTTATCTTGGATTTCAATTGAAATACCCTTACGTTCCGTCTTGATACTTGCCCCATTACAAGCAAGCACATCATTGAGTGCTTCAATATCATTACGAATTGTACGAGCAGTCACACCAAAAAGATCCGCAATTTCTCGAATTGATTTACTGTGATCATTTTCCTTCACTAATAAGAAAAGTAATCTATCCTGTCTATCCATGCTATAAACCCTCTATTCTAATTATACGTATTGTCTAAAAAACCTTCAGACAATATGTTTCCCACAAAAATGTGAAATTGATTATCTCTTGCATGATATACTAAACATATGAAAATTACAGAAGGCTACATGCCATTTTTAAACTATCAAACCTACTATCGTATTGTCGGTGACATTACCAAACCTGCGTTAGTCCTATTACATGGTGGTCCTGGTTCTACACATAACTATTTCGAACTACTTGATTCACTTGCTTGTGATGATTATTGTCTTGTCATGTATGACCAACTTGGTTGTGGAAATTCCTACGTTGAAGGTCATCCTGAATTATGGACACCCGAAACTTGGGTCAATGAGTTAATCGCATTACGTAAGCATCTCAACTTAACAAAAGTTCATCTTTTAGGTCAATCCTGGGGTGGCATGCTTGCGCTAGACTACATATTACATTACAGCCCTACGGGTATTGAATCACTGATACTATCTAGCACATTATCTTCCGCTTCCCTTTGGGCAAGTGAACAACATCGCATGATTCGTTTTATGTCTGAAGTTGACCAACGTGCCATAGAGATTGCAGAAAGAACTGGCAATTACGAAAGTGAAGATTACATCATCGCAAATACCCACTTCATGCATGCACATTGTGCAGATGTATATGAGATTGGTAAAGCACCTGATTGTTTAACTCGCCCAAAGAAGACAGGAAAAGAAGCGTACCTCTATGGTTGGGGCCCAAATGAATATACACCAACCGGAAGTCTTGCAGGTTTTGAAGTTACAGATGAATTAAAGCATATCAATATTCCTACTCTTATTATATCTGGAACAAATGACTTATGCACTCCACTTGTTGCTAAGACAATGCATGACAACATCAAACATTCTACATGGCAGTTATTCCCTAACTGTCGTCATATGGTTTTCGCCGAAGAGACAGAACAATATATTCAATTATTACAAACATGGCTCAAACAAAATGAAAGTGTATCCCGTTAATTCAGGATACACTTTTTTTAAATATCTATTTTAGTAATCTACGATCATTGATTCCGAGCATAATCAACTTAGGTTCCTTAGGAAGACTATTGAACTCCATTTTTGTTATTTCCTTTACGATTAACTGATTATCTTCCCATGTCAGTAGCTCAATCTTGAGAATTTCATGTGTACTACGATTATTTTCAGTATAGACCAGCCCTTTGTGATCCTGTAATAGCGTAAACCATCCATATGTTTCAGATGGACTCAATTTCATTTGAGATGGATTATCTATCTGGAAAACAGCATCCGAGGAAATGTATGTTTGGGTTTCTGGATCATATCCAAAAATCTTGGCCACTGCAATAAATTGAGCATCATAGAACTTTTCCACAATCAATTGTGGGATGTCATGATTCAGATACACGATGCCATACGTTACATGATCTGAGACTGTATCTCCCATACCAAAATCATATGCATCAATGTTATCTAACAATTCATTGTATGCATGGAGTGCTTCTGTCACCTCTGGAGAAACTGTTTCCTTTGGTTCAGGTGTTTCTTTCTTTTGCTCTGTAACGGATGTAGAAGTTATTTGTGTACTACGGTTGGTTGATGCTGTGCATGCTGTAAGGAATAATGCACCTACACATGCTAAGATTCTACACATTTTCTTCATGGTCATTCCCCCCCATGTGTAAAAACTATGCAATCACTCTATCAGCTATCAATTGTCGTCTAATTTACTATTTTTCAATGATCAGTAAATCCACAAAGTCTGTTTTCCAACCTGTATTTTCTGATAGAGGAATTGTAATACTCTTTTGTAGAGTTAATGTATCCGCATCAAATTCTAAGATTTTTCCTAATTCTGTTGTTGTTTCTGTATTTGGTGTTACGATTGCTGCTGCCCTATTTCCTAAATAACGAATGCCATGTAGCTTATAGTCTGTATTAGTATATAGGTTCGCAAAATCAGTTCCTGATAAATCCTTGTCCGATACTAGTTCTAAGTCAACTGTATATTCCAGAAGATGATTATCAACCGTCACTAAGCGAATATGGTCTTTATACGCATATGCAGAAATGATTCTCTTTGTATCTAGTGAAACACTCTTTGCCTTTAAGGTATCTGGGTCCATACTTGTTAAGCTAGGCGTCTCTGGTAATGTAATATCCTTCATAAAGCGACTATTATAAGGATTTTCTACCGTCACAATTTTTCCATTTACATATAACAATTCTTCAAAACTAACAGAAGTATAGCGCCAGTTATCTACATAATGGAGTTCATTTGTTTCTTCATCCAGATAAGACAATTCATATTGATCTTGAACCATATCATATCCTACAAAGTAGATTCTTGTACCAATTTCTACCGCACGATAAATCGATGAATAAATCACTGGTGATGTGGTTACTTTATGATCTGGACTTGTGTATCGGATTATATCCCGTATTTCACCTACTGATCCATCATCAATGTTAATCACTTCAATTCTTCCATTTGTCCCATTGAGGGCAAGTTCCACTGTATATATGGTTGATTCAAATACACCCTTGGTCATTGAGAATGTTGAATACCCTGCTGTTGATTCAAAGAGTAATGATTTATTCCCACTGAAAGAATATGCTAGGACTGTATTTCCTTCTTGGAATAGTCTACCTGCAGTATATACTTTGTCGCTAAATTCCAATTGTTCCTTATCACTACTTGCAAAAACTATCTTCGTTTGTGGATTCATCTTTCCATTTTGATGAATGGAATAGAAACTTGCAACATAGTCATACTTCGTTAAATCTTCTCCTGCCTTCTTACCTAGCTTGTTCCAGTTTAATATTCCCAGGGAAATAACGATGATTCCGATAATTGATAGAATTAAAATCCTGCTCTTTTTCATATTCTTAATCAATGGATATTCCTCCTTTATGACTTTGTTCGATAACTTCTATCTCATGTGGATAGTGATTTAACACTTCGCACCCATCCTTTGTAATCAAAACCAAGTCTTCAATACGACAACCTAAGATACTTGGATGATAGATACCCGGTTCAATGGAGAAGGTATTTCCTTCTACTGTTAAATCTGTAAATGCTTGTGATACATCTCCATATTCATGTGTTTCTGTACCAATGAAATGTCCAAGTCGATGTGTAAAGTCTTCGCCATAACCACCATCTGTGATGATATTACGAGCTACCGCATCAATATCACATAGTCTTACACCTGGTTTGCAATAACTTTCTGCACGTTCATTTGCCTTGCGAACAAGGATATAGACTTCTACTTGTTCTGCAGTTGGATACTTCTTATAGAAGAAGGTTCTTGTCATATCTGAACAATAGCCATTCACCACGCAACCAACATCGAAGAGTACTGTATCACCTTCCTGTAATACCGTATCATCTGGCATATGATGTGGATCAGCCGCATTCTTACCAAAGGCAACGATAGGCTCAAAAGAATATCCACTTGCGCCTAGCTTGAGGTAGATATCTAACATCTGTGAAGCAACCTCTACTTCTGTCACGCCTTCGTGTATGAGTTTCTTAAACTCCGCCATCGCAAGGTCATTAATATGAGATGCTGCACGCATGAGTTCTTGTTCACGAGCATCTTTCACAGCACGTGTATGATCAACTGCGTAAGATCCAAGTTTAAATTCAGATGCTATGCTTTCTTCCATCATCGGAATTAGGAATCTAGCTGGCATAATCTTATCTACACCTAGGCTACTATTTTTATCGATAAACTTTGAAATGATCGTTGTAATTCTGTCTGTATCTTTATAATACTCTACTCTTACACCAATCTCCTCAGAAAAACGGAATAATTGATTCAAAATCAAAACTGGTTCAATTCCCTTCCCGATTAATAAACCAAGGAATCTTTCTCCTGGTTCTATTTTCTTTCCGCAAAGATACGCAATAGAAATCGGATCTGTAATCAATAAACAATCTGTTGTCATCTTCTCAATGACACGACTTAGTCTTCCTTCATCTAACATAGTATCACCTCTACTTTATTTCTATTTTATCACGTTTTTTGATATTCAAATTTGACGTTCTATGGTTGAAGAGTATTGGAATCAACACTATAATTCTCTTATAACTAGTAATAATAAAGGAGATTTTTTATGAACATTCTTGGTTTATTCAAAAAGGCACTAACAGGCGCATCTGACGAAGATAACATCAAAAATAAAGCTCGCATGCGCGAAATTTTTAATGAAGCTGTTCCAAATGGTGATGATTATCAACTGGTATATTGTCATTCTGAAAATTACCATAGTGCTGTAATTGCGTCAGTTACTCATCATTACAACTTTATCGTGGGATATAAGACTGGTGAAGTAGTTGTTGTCTATGTTGACCCATCTCTTTCTACATATGACCAACCAGTATTCTTTAATAAAGAAAATGGTTCATCGATACGTACATCTATGGGCTACTGCTTTGCGGAAAGTCCTGCGGCATCCTTCAAACTTGAACCAATCACTTATGAACCAGGGATTGGTGAGCGTGCAAAGTACTGTGTATCTGTAACACAATCTACAGAAGAAGTGTCCACATTCCGCAAGTTCTTTAAACAAGGCTTCTAATCTAATCATTGCATATAAAAAAATCTCACAGCGATGTGAGATTTTTAAATTACTTATTCAACTGTAACTTTGATACCAGGACCCATAGTTGTGGATACTGTTACACCCTTGAGGTATGCACCCTTAACTGTTACAGGTCTAGCCTTTAAGATACGGTCATATAAAGCCTTGAAGTTTTCAACAAGAGCTTCTTCAGTGAAAGATACCTTACCGAATAATACGTTGATGTTTCCATCCTTGTCTACACGGTATTCTACCTTACCCTTCTTGATTTCGTCGATTGCCTTCGCAACGTCCATTGTTACTGTACCTGTCTTAGGGTTTGGCATTAATCCCTTAGGACCTAATAGCTTACCTAACTTACCTAACTGACCCATCATGTCTGGAGTAGCTACGATAATGTCAAAGTCGAACCAGCCACCTTGGATCTGCTGAATCATATCAGCGCCACCAACGAAGTCAGCACCTGCTGCCTTAGCTTCATCTTCCTTAGCACCCTGTGTAATTACTAATACACGCTGTGTCTTACCAGTACCGTGTGGTAATACCATTGCGCCACGAATGTTCTGTTCAGCCTGACGTGGGTCAACGTTTAATACGAAGCTAGCTTCTAATGAAGAATCAAACTTAGTTGTGCTGATCTTCTTAGCTAAAGCAATCGCTTCCTTGTAATCATAAACTTTAGCGCTATCTACCTGTTCTAACGCTGCTCTGTACTTCTTTCCTGCCATTGTTACTTAGCCTCGCCTTCTACTACGATACCCATGTTACGTGCTGTACCAGCAATGATGTTCATTGCTGCTTCAACGTCATTAGCGTTGAGGTCAGGCATCTTATACTCAGCGATTTCTCTTAACTGAGCCATTGTAATCTTACCGGCTTTAACTGTCTTTGGTGTTCCAGAAGCCTTGTTAATACCAGCAGCCTTCTTTAATAAGATAGCAGCTGGAGTTGTCTTGATGACGAAGTCGAATGACTTATCTTCGTAAGCTGTAATAATTACAGGAACGATGTCACCGTGACGGTCCTTAGTTTTGTCGTTAAATTCTGTACAGAATTTAGGCATGTTGATACCTGCAGATGCTAGAGCTGGTCCTGGTTTAGCTCCACCAGCAGGGAATTGTAGCTTAGCTACTTTTGCAATTTTCTTTGCCATGTGGTTTTCCTCCTTATATTAGAATCCACATGCAGTGGTCAGCGGACATTGCTATCCTCCCACGCATGAGCGCACTAAAAGTGCCTTTATATAATAGGCTAATATAGGTTTTGCGTCAAGATAAAGATGGTATTTAGACTATCCTCAAGTGAAAAAAGAATCAATCTATCGTTTCTATAGTTGTTTTATTATTAATAATATGTAAAATATAATTTAATAAGGGATATATGGGTTATGAATAAAAAGAAAAAGTTAATTATCGTTTTACTTCTATTGGCATTAATCTGTGCAGTAATCCTCGCTATTAAGTCTTGCCGCCCTAAGACAGTTGAACAGTCTAAGACCACTGAAACTGCTAAAAATGACAATACTACTAAGGAAGACAAGTCTGATAAGAAGGAAGAAGTAAAGGCTGATGATAAGAAGGCTGAAACTAAGGAAGAGCCGACACCAACTCCTACTGAAACAACTACTCCAGTTGCTCCTGAGAATGATGTTCCTACTAATACTCAAACAGACACTTATAGTCAGCCGACACCTACACCATGTGTGCCTACTTATACAACAGTTACTCACCCAGAGGTAGGCCATTATGAGCAACGTGAGGTTGTGCCTGAACATATCCGTGGTATTTATGAAGATAAATTTGTGGGGGATCAGACGGGTCGTATTTATAACAACCTAGATGAATTTAATAATCAACATGAGGACTCCAGTTATACCGTCAAAAAAGTTGAGGTTGGCGCAGAGTATGTTCCTGCACAGTTTGACAATGTATGGGTTGTAGACCAGCAAGCATGGACTGAAACGGTAGCATCTGGTTGCTAAAATTAAATACAACCAACAAATACAACCGTTGTACATTATAAGTTTTGTACGCTCAATAGATGATTATGAAAATTACATTGAAAGAATACGCAAAAGAAAATAGTGTCACCTATGAGAG
>CALEMV010000158.1 GCA_937910655.1 uncultured Solobacterium sp. | reverse complement strand
CCTTTACAGAGTGTTTCTACAGCGATTCTAGGTGCGACTAGTGTTATGACAGTGGTTGTCGGTTTAGCTGCGCAGGAAACATTTGGTAACTTTATCGCAGGTTTCTTTATCGTAATCTATCAACCATTCCACGTAGGGGATATGGTCAATCTTCCTGAGAAGAATATCTCTGGCACAGTGATTGAAATCACATTCCGTCATACGATTTTAAATACAGTTGAAAATACAAAAATCATTGTGCCAAATAGTACGATGAACTCTGCAATTGTAGAAGATAAAGCATTTGGACAGAAGACATATATTCGCTATTTAGTTTTATCAGTTGCGTATCATACGGATATCGATAAATTGGAAAGAGTGATTACGGATGTTGTAATCAATACGGATGGTGTAATCGATACTAGAAGTGCAGAAGCACAAGAAAAGAATCTTCCTATTAACATCACTGTTAATGAGTTCTTAGACAGTGGTATTCAGATTCGTTTTCCATTTACAACAAAGTCACTAGGTAAGAGTGTAGAAACCGCATCAAAGATTCGCAAAGCTTTACTCGTTGCGTTTAGAGAGAATGGAATTGAAATTCCATATACAAAGATTCAGATTCTTAAATAGAATATGTAAACGTTTACATTATTTTCATGAATTCACACGAAAAGTTGGCAAAAGATAAACAAACAATATTGCAGGGAAATAAAATTGCGGTATTATGTAGTTACAGGAACACGAAGTGTATTATTAAGAGAATGGAGATGATGTAGCATGACTACGAAGCATGTTCTTTTTGATATACAATATGAGATTGTACAAACCCCAGGCGGGGAGGTTTTTGACGGGTTCTCTGTGAAAATGGTTTTTAGGATGGACATATAATGCCCATCCTTTTTTGTAACTAATTTCTGATAATCATACAGGAGGAAAACGATTATGGATCAGACAAATTTAGACTTTTTTGAAGCAGCAGCCAGCGGCGATTTTGCAAAGTTATGTGCACAGGTTTCTAAGGGTGCAAACGTCAACATCGCAAATGGTGATGGACGTACAGCGTTAATGAGAAGTGCAAAACGTGGGTACACTGAAATTGTACGTTTCTTATTAGACAATGGTGCGGATACAAGGGCTAGAGATAAAAATAATAAGACAGCTTTAATGGGTGCCGCTAAGAAGGGTCATACAGACATTTGCCGTATGTTAATTCATGCTGGCGCAAATGTTGATGCCCACGATAATAAGGGTAGAACAGCTTTAATGAGAGCTTCATTACTTGGTCATAGTGACACAGTAAAGTACTTAATTTCTAAGAACGCTGATGTAAATGCAGTAGATGAACAGGGTCGTACAGCATTAATGGAAGCAGTAAATGCTTATAAGTTAGATGAAATTAAAGATTTAGTAGATAACGGTGCAGATATCAATAAGGCTGATAATAAGGGTTGTACAGCATTGATGCGCGCTGCATATATTGGAATTCCAGAATTAGTAAAGTATCTGCTTGAAAAAGGCGCAGATAAGACAATGAAGGATTTTGATGGTAATTTAGCAATTCATTACGTACGTAAAGAATGCTTATCAGATTTGAAAGATATTTTGAAGTAGGAGGCCGACAATGAAAGACTATTTAGCAAATGAAGTAAGAAATGTAGTGGTGCTAGGACATTCTGGCGCTGGTAAGAGTTCTGTCATTGAAGCCTGCCTATATTTTACAAAGGCAATTGAACGTTATGGAAAGAATAACGATGGCACAACAGCTCTGAATTACGATCCTGAAGAAGGAAAGCGTGGTACATCAGTATATTGCCATATCGCACCTGTAGAATGGAAAGATAAGAAAATTAACTTTATCGATACTCCAGGTTATATGGACTATGCTGGTGAAGAAGCAACTGGTTTAGTAATGGGTGATAATGCCTTAATTGTCGTAAACGCAAAAGAAGGAATCGAAGCTGGTACAGAGCGCGCTTGGCGTGAAGCAGTTTCCAAACAAAAGATTCCTACAATCTTCTTTGTAAATAAGATGGATGTGGAAAATGCAAACTTCGATACTGTATACTCAACGCTTAGAGAAAAGTTTGGTAAGTCAGTTATCCCATTTGAAGTTCCAATCATTGAAAATGGTGTGGTTGTAGGTTCTGTTAATATCTTGCGTCGTAAAGCATGGTATTACAATGACCGTAATACAGCAAAAGAAGTGCCATCTGATTTAGTTGGCGAAGTGGAGCGTTACTACAATGAAATTGCAGAAGCTATCGCAATGACTGATGATGAACTCATGGAGAAATTCTTCTCAGGGGAAACATTTGATGAACATGAACTAGCCAAGGGATTACGTATTGGTGTACGTAATGGTGATATCCGTCCTGTATACTGCGGTAGTGCAGAAAAGCAAACAGGTATTGAACGTTTGTTAGACCTAATTACAGAGTATTTCCCAAGCTACGCAGAAAAGGGAAGAATCCAAGCTGAAACACTTAAGGGTGATATAGTCGACATGGAAACAAATGAAAATGAAGCACTCAGCGCATTTGTATTTAAGACCATTGTTGACCCATTCGTAGGTAAGGTTTCTTACTTAAAGGTAATGAGTGGTGTCCTCAATAGTGATAGCCAAGTATATAACTCCAAGAAAGATGTAACAGAAAAGATTAACCAGATTTATGTTATCAATGGTAAGTATCAGATTGGTGTAGGTAAGTTATTTACAGGTGATATCGGTGCAGTTGTTAAGCTACAAGCAACAGAAACAAACGATACACTGTGTACACGTTCAAGAGTTATTAAGTATCCAGATATTGAATATCCACATCCAATGTTAGGATATGCAATTCATCCAAAGACAAAGGCAGATGAAGATAAATTATCTAGTGGTATTCATAACTTGATGTTAGAAGACCATACAATCAAACTAGTAAACAACGAAGAAACACACGAACAAGTACTATATGGTGTTGGTGATCAACATATCGACTTAATCCTTTCTAAGTTAAAGAGTAAGTACAAAGTTGAAGTAACAACAGAAAAACCAACGGTACAGTATCGTGAGACAATCTCTGCAAAGGCTGAAGCACAAGGTAAATACAAGAAACAAAATGGTGGTGCTGGTCAGTATGGAGATGTTTGGGTAAGATTTGAACCAACAGATTCTGATGATATGGTATTTGCGGAAGAAGTATTCGGTGGTGCAGTTCCAAAACAGTACTTCCCACCTGTTGAACAAGGTTTACGTGACTGTATGAGTAAGGGTGTTCTTGCTGGATATAAAGTGGTTGGTGTTAAGGCAACGCTATATGATGGATCTTATCACCCAGTAGACTCGAAGGAAGTAGCCTTCAAGGAAGCTGCTAGACTTGCATATAATGCGGCAATGCCAAATGCCAAACCTGTACTTCTAGAACCTATTGGTAAGGTTGTTGTGACTGCACCAGAAGACTATACAGGTACACTCATGGGTGACTTTACAAAACGCCGTGGAATCATCTTGGATATGGGCACAGATGAAGATGGTCTACAGGTGATTAGAGCTGAAGTTCCAATGGCAGAAATGTTAACGTACGCAACAGAATTACGTTCTATGACACAAGGTCGTGGATGTTATGAATTAGCGTTTGATCGCTATGAAACAGCACCTCATGATGTAGCACAGAAAGTCATCGACGCAAGAAAGAGCGAGAAAGAATAATCCTCTAGGTGGAAAGTTCATTTGAAACTTTCCACCTATTGCATTTTAAAAGGCAATCATATAAAATAATTGAGCGCCCCCGTGATGGAATTGGTAGACGTAGGGGACTCAAAATCCCCCGGTAGCGATACCGTGTCGGTTCGAGTCCGACCGGAGGCACTAAGAGACGATTCGGCATTTTGCTGGGTCGTTTTTTCTTTGAGAGTATATCAATTGCAATGACATATATGCTTGATACAATATAACTAACCAAAGGAGAAAATGAATTATGGGATTTTACGATTATTATGTAACTGATGCGAAGGGCAATCAGATTTCTTTAAAGGATTACGAAGGAAAGGTAGTATTAGTAGTAAACACTGCTACAGCTTGTGGATTTACACCACAGTATGAAGAGTTAGAAAAGCTTCATGAAAACTACAATGCACAAGGTTTAGAAATCCTCGATATTCCTTGTAATCAGTTTGGAGGGCAAGCACCTGGATCTGATGAAGAAATTCATGAGTTCTGTTCTTTACACTTCAATACAAAATTTCCACATATGCACAAGTCTGATGTAAATGGTGAAAATGAATTACCATTATACACATTCTTAAAGAGTAAAAAGGGCTTTGAGGGATTTACAGGTGAAAAGGCAGACTTTATGAATGCACACGTTGGTAACCTTGTTCCAAACTTTAGAGAAACTTCTGATATTAAGTGGAATTTCACGAAGTTCCTTGTTGATCGTAAGGGAAATGTAGTAGCTCGTTTTGAACCAACTGCTGATATGGCAGATGTAGAAAAAGCTATTAAAGAATTACTTTAATTTTTAGGGAGTCATTTCATCTTTTGTGAATATATACGTAGAAGGATATTCTATGGAGGACATAAGATGAATGATTTAAATGCAGTTGAAATTAAAGGGACAGTAATGTACGAACCTAGTGTTCGTAGCACAAAAAATGATTCCACAATGTCAACATTCTCAGTTTGTGTAAAACACAATGAACCAAGTAAAGCGAAGGACTATCTAAATGTAGTTGCCTGGGGAGATGTAGCGGACCAAGTTCGCGAAGAATTCCATGCTGGTACAAGAATTGGTATTAAAGGGCATCTTCGTAAGCAGTTTTACATGAAGGATGAAAATAAGAAGACAGTTGTACAAATCGTTGCAGAGAAAATCTATCATCCAAAAGATGAAACTGAATAAGTTATATAAAAGTGCGTTGAACACGCACTTTTAATTTTGGTATAATACGGACAGATTATAACGAGGATGATATGAATCAATACATATTTATATTAGAAATAGTAGGTACCATAGCGTTTGCGATTTCTGGAGCACTTGTCGCAATGAAATCGAAGATGGACTTCTTTGGGGTTGTGATTATTGGAGTTATTACCGCAACGTTTGGTGGAATTATGCGTGATATTGTACTAGGTAGTGTACCACCAAGTGCATTTTCCAATCCAGTGTATGTCGTTGTCGCTAGTGTTACTTCTGTTGTCGTATTCTTATTTGCCTACTTCAATGTGAATACAAATAAGATTACGCAGAAAAATGCGTATAAGAATTTTTTGTTGATTGCAGATGCGATAGGATTAGGCGTGTTTACTGCAGTAGGTGTACGTGTGGCTTTCTTCTTGCATCCAACAGCACATAGTTTCTTACTTGTATTCTGTGGTGTATTAACAGGTGTTGGTGGAGGTTTGTTCCGTGATATCTGCGTCAATCAATTACCACAAATCTTTCATACAGATGTGTATGCAATTGCATCAATTATCGGTGCGATTCCATGCGCAATGTTAATGCATGCAGGGAACATCTCATTTGGTATCTGGGTAGGAATTGGTGTGACAATCTTAGTAAGAGCACTGGCAATTTTACATAAATGGAGTTTGCCAGTTGCTAAGAATATTCATGACTAACATACATGTAATCGATTGTATCAATTAAAAAAGTAGTAATATGACGAATGACATTTAAGGCTTCTCTTAGATCGTGATTCGTTTTTTGTTTTGCCCAAAGGGCAATAGAGGAAAAGCTATATTCACTTACGTCTATTCCATAGTGAAAACAAACACAATAGAGAATACTTTTCATTTCTATTTCACTCGTACAATATTTAGGGAAACATGTACGAAGTAAATGATAGATGTAGTGTTGTAATGCATGTTTTATTTGTAGTGTAGTATCGTCTGTGGCTGTTTGAAGGATAGAATCTATCTTTATCTTAGATAACATAGAACTTAGAATTCTAGACATCTGTTTTATATGTATAGCAGGATGTGTTGAAATAAATTCTTTGCCAACTGTATGTTCGATATCAAAAACTAAGCGTACTTGATGATTGTTTATGGAATCTCTTAGTAATGCAATAGCAGTGTAACCTCTACGAACAGTACGATGATATGCTTGCCAAGCTTTATATGGGAATACAACTGTTGCAGTTGGACATTGTGTAAATATCAAAATGATATTTTCGATTGATTCTTCATGGAAGAAACTTAATTGATTTAGAAATGTTAGGTAATTCTCGGGATAGAAGATATTTGTTAAATTCTCTTGAATCATATGTAGAAGCTGTTGTTTTGTGAATGATGTTTTCATAGGATACCTCAACTCCTATATACAGATGTACGATATAAAATCCCTGGCGCATTGATATCTACTTATTTTCGCTAAAAGCGTGATATAATAACAGCATCTAATGGAGGTACTTAAATGGAACAATTAGAGTTTAAATTTGATACACAGTTGTTGATTGATGGACATGATTTAGATGAAGATGTCATTAATGACTATATTACAGAGAATTTTAGAGGTGACTGCTTATTAGTTGTTGGTGATGATACTTTAATCAAGATTCATTTCCATACAAATGAACCATGGAAGGTACTTGAATATGCACAATCTATTGGTGACATCTACGATGTTGTTGTAGAGAATATGCAACGTCAAGAAGAAGGTTTAAAGGGATAAAAAAACGAGGGTGTCCTCGTTTTTTAATACCCATTTTCATAGAAGAATTGATCGACTGCTGTGGGATAATCTTCTAGATTCATATGCATCTTAGAGTGATGTTCAACAAGCCTATCTGCAATATAGCCATGGAGCCATACACCCATACGTAGACTAGTAAAGATATCACAATGATATGCAAGTAGTGCAGTTAACATACCAGTCAATAAATCACCACTACCAGCTTGAGCCAAGGCTTCATTACCTGTTTGGTTAATATAACATTGACCGTTTGGGGTAGCAATAATTGTATGTGCTGATTTTAGTACGATATATACTTTTAATTCCTTTGCATATTTTAATGCATAGTGCAAAGGATTACGCATCACTTCTTCTTTTTCTAGGTGGAATAAGTCTGCAAATTCTCCAATATGTGGTGTTAGGATAATCGGTGATTTTGCAAAGCGTAATTTCCATGTGTTGTATCGTAACATGCGTATAGCTTCCGCATCCAATATCAAAGGCGCATGACAGTTTTGAATCATTAGATCAAGACAAATTTCTTTCTCATACATTTGTGTAACACCACTGCCGAAGGCGGCTGCACTAACATGTTCGATTGTTGGGGTTAACTGTTGTTCAACATTGTGTGATGAGAATGGATGGAATACGGCTGTTGTATGCTTCGAAGCAACGATAGGATAGATACCATCGATACATCCTACTTCAATGTATGGAAAACCAAGTGATTTTGCACCAGTAATATTCAGGCTGATTGCTCCGGCCATCCCATAAGAACCTCCAACAAGTAGAATCTTACCACTGCTTCCTTTATGTGCAGTTTCTTTTCGTTTTGCAAGATTTTGAAAGAATAGAGTTTGATCCATCTCTAAAAAGCAACTTTGTTTTGGGTGCGGTATATCAAGTGAAACAAGTTCTAACTTTTCAAATAGATGGTGATACTTCTGCAATATGTGGAAAGGCTTATAGCAATCTAACGCAAATGTAACTGTAGAATGTAGCGCGAATGAATCATGCATGGCTGAATCACACTCTGCACCAGAGTTGATATCAATACTATAGATTGGCTTTTTTGCGTCCTGTATCTGTTTGAATACTGTACGCATTTCATCCGTTAATTTACCATGATAGCCAAAACCAAAGATACCGTCGATAATAACGTCACAAGATTTTAAGCATGTATCTAAAGAATGAATTGGTTGAATAATGGAAGGTGGAATTTGTTTATATATCTTCATCGCATCTGGATTCTTTGGAAGCCCATTTACTAGTATCAGATTGATATGAAATTGTTTTAGGTTGTTGATAAGCGCAAAA
>CALEMV010000157.1 GCA_937910655.1 uncultured Solobacterium sp. | reverse complement strand
CTCGTCGGCAGCGTCGATGTGTATAAGAGACAGATCATTATCATATCTTGATACAGATATGACTTGAATTGATTCCATCCTTGATAGAAAGGTAGCGCACTAAACTGAATTTCTTGTACTACACTAGATTCTTCACTCTTTAATAAATAGGAAATTCCATCTTCTACAACTTGAATGACAACGCTATTATCTTTTTGATACAACGTAAAATGAGAACCGAATATTGTATGTTCTACTCGATTCTCATCAACCAATATCAAACATAGTTCATCTTTATACTCAGAATATAAAATCATTTTCGATTTAACTCAACAACCAATATATGGCAGTGCACAAGGTGCTTTTTATCCTTTGTCTGAATCAATATATCAGTACCACCTGTCTTCTTTCCTGTTACTTCTCCAAATGTATTTACTACAGCAATCTCCTCATTCTTACTTGTATATATTAAATCTTCTATTGTATATCCTTCTGGAAGTCCAGATACTTGTATGCCTGTACTGATACCAACACCAGTAATTAATGAATAATCTTTCAAAGTAATTCTCTTTTTAACTTGTATTGGATCAACTGTTGGTGCTTTTTCTCTATCCTCACAACTACAATGATCAACACTCATCCAGTTTTCATACGTTACTTTTCCTTTTGGAAATAATGGTGCATTGGATTCACTTAATATCGGAATGTTTTTACCAAAGCCAAATCTTCCAGCAAGACTATTAGAACTGTTTAGTTTTAGATTACATAACCAATACGCATTTAATTCTGTACATACTTTAATGTCAGGATTTCCTTCTGATAACTCTTCTACAAGGTCTGGCTGTATATCTATATCGTATGCTTCAGCTTTTCCTTCGTCGTTATATAGATACGTTTTTGTACGGAAATACCCTTTTGCCCCTGCATCAACCTCCGCATCCATAATATTTTGATTAAACGCATGTAATGCAAGATTCGTACCAAGTGTGATACCTGTTTCAGCGCGAATTGATGCGGTAGCTTTCTTGCTATGATCAGTGATAATACGCATATTACCATTGCGAATTTCACATCCCACAACATGATTCTGTACAAATGCTAATTCTGCTTTGCCAGTTGCGTATATATTTAAATTTAACTTCATCACTACAGATACCATAGGCGCATTTGGTAAGGGAATTTTAACAGTGCAAAGCGTAAGTGTATCCGTCAAAACTTCTTGCTTTGTTTGAAAAATATTTTGAACTGTACTAATAAAATCTTTCGGATTAAGTTTTGAAAAGTCGCCATACAACTCTTTATACATACCTTTTCGTAAGCCAATATTCTCTGAAGTTGTAAAGTCTGCTTTTAAATAGCCATATTGAATCCTATCTTCATCCTTATCCCACTTGTATTGTATGTGTAAATTATCTAACGCTGCATTTGCATAGAACAGTCCACCAACTTGTAATTGTTTAGATACCTCTGCATGCAGAGAACTAGTCGTACCCTTTAGAGATACACGAAACCCTTTCATATCAAAAGTATGATTGATTAAACTTGTGGACATTAGGGACAGAGAATGACTCTGCTCTGTCCCTTCCTGTATGATATTTCCATTACCATCAAAAATTCTTGCATGGTTAAACTCTAAATCTGTACCGCCCTGTATCTCAAACTGATCAATGACATCTTCCATATTTACCAGTTCTAATGTTGTTTTAATCCCTTGATTTGTATACTCACATTTTAATATACGATAATACGCATCATCATATGTAATATACATTCCAGTTTGTATAGAAGAGTCTGATTGAAAGCTGTCTCTTATACACATCTCCGAGCCCA
>CALEMV010000156.1 GCA_937910655.1 uncultured Solobacterium sp. | reverse complement strand
TGACTACGTAGGTAGTTTTCTACGACCTGAAAAACTCAAGGTCGCTAGAGAAAAGTTTCAAAATAATGAAATAACACAAGAGGAATTAAAGAAAGTAGAAGATTACTACATCCTTGACCTCATTGAGAAACAAAAAAAGGCTGGATATCACACAATTACAGATGGTGAGTTCCGTCGTGGTTGGTGGCATTTAGATTTCTTCTGGGGATTAAATGGAATCTCTTTCCAGAAGTCTAGCCAAGGTTTACGTTTCCATGATGAAGAAACAAAGGCAGAAACAGCAGTAGTTGTAGGAAAGATTTCAGGTGAAAATCATCCATTTGTAGAACACTACAAGTTTGTAAAGGCGCAGGAAGATGAAAATACAATTGCCAAACAGACAATCCCATCTCCAGCACAGCTATTAATTCAATTACGCTTACCTGAGTTTATTGCAGAAACTAGAAAGTACTATCCAACAGACGATGCGTTAAAGGCAGATATTGTAAAAGCATATCAGACAGTCATTCAAGAATTATACGCAGCTGGTTGTCGTAATTTACAGTTAGATGATTGTACATGGACACTCTATGCAGATCGTGCATTCTGGAAGATTTTTAATATCACTGAAGAAAGTTTACGACTGATTGCGGAAGAAGAAATTGAGATTAATAATGCGGCTATCGCAAATCATCCGGAAGATATGGTTATTACAACCCACGTATGTCGTGGAAACTTCCATAGTACATACGCAAGTGAAGGTGCATACGACCCAATCGCTCCATACCTATTCGCTAGGGAAGATGTGGATGCTTTCTATTTAGAATATGATGATGCACGTTCAGGTGGATTTGAGCCACTTAAATATATTCCGGAAGGAAAGAAGGTTGTATTAGGTTTGATTACAACAAAGTCTGCAGAACTTGAGGATAAGAATCGTATCATCAGACGTATTCATGATGCGGCTAGATATGTACCGTTAGAAAATTTATATCTATCTCCACAGTGTGGATTTGCGTCTACAGAAGAAGGCAATAAGTTAACAGAAGAAGAACAGTGGGCAAAATTAGCACTTGTAAAAGAAATTGCAGAAAGTGTTTGGGGTGACTAAGAAACACATGCACGCATGGTAAGATACTATCGAAAGGATAGTATCTTTTTTCAAAAGAGAATATATTAAAGGGAGATTCTTGTTGACGAAAAAAATGAATAGCGTAAAATAAATAACCGGACACAATCCCGTCAGTAGCGGCTACCTGACGTTAAATGAAAATAAGGAGATGATATTTTTATGAACATGAAGACCTTAACTAGGGTTGGGATGATTGCGGCAATCTATACTGTCGTATCATTAGTACTAGCACCGTTTACATACGGTAATGTACAAGTCAGAATCGCAGAAGCTTTAACACTACTTCCATTAATTTACAAACCATCTATTTGGGGTGTAACACTAGGTTGTTTCCTAACAAACTTAATTGGAGCGATGTTAGGAATTAATCCAACTGGATTCTTAGATGCGATCATCGGAACAATCGCAACATTCGGTGCAGCTTACTGCACATGGGTATTAAAAGATAAGAAAGTAAATGGTATCCCAGTACTTGCTTGCTTGATGCCTGTAATCTTTAACTTCTTCTTCGTGGGTGCAGAACTTGCATACCTATTTATGCCAAATGAAATTGTATTAGGAACATTAATCAATGGTTCATTTGTAGCAATTGGAGAATTAATCTCAGTAGTTATTGGTTACTTCCTAGTCAAAGCATTAGATAAAACAAAGTTATTCGTAGAATAAACATTAAAAAATCCCATTGCCGTACGGGATTTTTTTACTTTTAGGATTTATTGTGTTATTTAGCTTTCTTTTTCGTAGTCTCCACCTTTAAGGCCAAAGAATTCTTCGAATGTTGTATCATTACCTGCTTCATGGATCTGTTCAGCCGTATCTTTTCCAATGTAACGATAATGCCATGGCATAAAGGTATAACCAGTAATGGATTCTTTGTTTTCTGGGTAGCGTAAGATGAAGCCGTATTTATATGCATTTTCTTGAAGCCACTTATATTCATCAGATTTTGCAAAGCTATTATTAAAATCTGTGGTTGTATCTGCACCGAGAATCGCAACTGCTAAGCCAGTTTGTAGTTCGGAATATCCAGCTTTTGCGGTAGTCTTATTTGTGCTTGTCTCACCGATACGATTAACACTGGATTGATATAACTGCCCTTGATAAGAACCGGAACGATATCCATTTCCTAAACGGAGTGTAATGCCATCTTCCTTTGCGGCATTGAATAAGTCTTCAAGGGCTTTCGCAGCTTCTTTACGTAGAGTCCATTCAGTACCGTTTGTACTAACATTGACAGTTGTTAGATCAGATGGAACATAAGTTTCTTCTAATTTATGTTTTTTGTTTACAAGAAGTAAGATACTGTTGGTATCGCTAAAGCGCGTATCTGTTTCTGGGTCAACTTCAGGCTTAGGAGTTTCCTTCTTCTCTTCTTCTTTTTTATCTTCTGTTGTAGTAACGACTGGCTCTTTTTCTGGATTTAAGAAATCATTCTTGATTAACGTACTACCAATTAAAGTAGCGATAATCAGAAACATGAGCAGTGATACTACAGCTAGTTTCTTTGTCATATAACACCTCTTACTTTAAAATGTTACCATATATCGCGTAATTAGGCATTAATTTCACTGTTTGGGATATAGAAAACCTCGACTTTAGTCAGCCGAGGTTACGTGTTTATGCAAGAGATTCTTGTTTTGGAAGTCTCCACATTTCACTGAAACTGAGAATATCAATCTCTTCAGAATTCATCTTCGCTTGGTTTCTCTGTTTCTTAATATTATTTTCGTGAACACTAGATAAGATATTCTTATTTACCATGTATTGAACATAGAGAACCTTCTTTAAGAGGAACCAGTTTGTTACATAGTGATAGATAGCGTGTGTACGATCTTCTAATGCAGGAAGTTTTTCCGTCGCTTCAAGTTTTAGCGCATTCGCAGCTTCTTTGGATGCAGTCTTTAACTCTTCATAATTGTGGAAAAGTTCATGGTCAATACTACGTTGAATGGAGCCTGCTTTCACAGTGAATAATTGATTAAGAACTTTTAAGATGGTTTCCTGTTTAGAAGAAATCGCAACAATCTCATTCTTGCAGTCGATAAATTCACCGGCTGGTTCTGTCATGCAGTAGTAAAGGCCCTTCGCATAGATATATCCGTATTGCTTGCAGTCACAGATGATGATAGCTCTATCTTCATCATCATGTTGAAAATACAAGATATAAGGAATTACGAGTGCTTTCCCGTTAAGCTTGCAGATGTCTTTATAGCGGATGATTTGATTACTAATTGCTTCAACGTTGACGGCACAATGTAAATCCACACAAATCTTTGTGTCTGGATCTGTTTCTAATACTTTTTCAAATGTTTCTTTTAAATTGTCTTCAATCTCATTTTCCCTAAAACTGAGATAATCTTCTAAATAACCGTTAAATAGACAGTCATCTCCGTCTTTCCTACTGTCTAGCTTCTGGCTAAGAATAGCACAAATTGCCATGATAAATACTTCCCTCCGAGTAATTGTATTTGGTTTTGTATTGTTAGTTGATGCTCTTGTAGTTTTTGTCAAATTAATTATAGGCACGCAGATTTTGAAAAATCCAGTAAGATTGTCCAAATTTTTTGTATAAAACAGGATATTTTAACAAATATGCAGGATTGCCTATGATAAAATCTAATTATGAAAACAATTTTATGTTCGAATTACCAAAAAGAGTATATTTATGAAGATTTAGCAAAACATAATCATGGCGTTATTGCAAATGTACTAGCGGTTCCACTTTCTGTTGCCTTAGGAGAGAAACATACAGACAAATATGCGGCGCTGTTGAAGATTTCTCATACATTAAAAAAGAGAAGTGAAGAGTTTCCAATATATCAAAAGATGTTTGATTATCCTGCGTTTATTCAGGAGATTTTTCAGTTTATATTAGAGTGTATTCAACGTAATATTCAAATTGATACTCTACCTGAGACAAATCAACAAGAAAAGGAACTGAAGGAAATTATCCGCATTCTATTAGAAATACCATTTGTGGAAAAAGAGAATGTTCAAAATAAGGAAGCTGCAATTCAGAAATTACAGCAAGACGATGTGGAAGTATATCCTTTCTTTGAGGCAGATCCATACTATGTGGAAATCTTAGAACGACTCAAAGATAAAGCTAAACCAAACGACAGCATAACAAGTCATAAACATTTACGCTATGCATTAAGTACACGTCGAGAAATTGAAGCGATAGCACAGGATATCGCAACTTATAGAAGACCATGCAATTTAGTGCTTACTTCCTGGAAGACACAGTATCCAGTTGTACAACAAGTTTTCGCAAGATATGAAATACCGTTTTCAACAGTACATCATGATGTATCTGCTAGACTCATTCAACGCTATGTTGCATTAGTTAATCTTGCATATCGAAAAAATAAAGAAGCTTTGATGAAAGCTTTATATATTGATGCTTTTGGTGTAGATGACCAAAAACAAAATTACTCTTTATTTACTGTTTTAAAATATCTAGACCAAGTATTGGTGGATGTAGAATGTCCAAAGCATTTGTCAGAGTCTCTAGAGGCATCGGAAGTATTTAAAAAGGAATCTGCACGTTATGCTTACTTTGAAAAGCGAGCAGATGAACTATTTACCAATATCCAACAAGATTTAGATAGCTTGATGAAAGCATCTACATTTGAAGAGATAATGATGAATGCATTTGATATTATTCGTAACCAAAAGATTCTACAGAATAAACATGAACTGAAAGAAGGTAGACAGTTACGTAATGTTTTACAGTCTATTTTGACAAGTGAAAAACATGATATAGAGAACATCCCTTTTATCATGCATATGTTGCAGGGCATTCATTCAGATAGCGCTGTATTTACAGACGCAATCTGTACGGTAACGGACTTAACACATCCGGTTAGAAAACAAGAGGTAACTTACGTGATTGGATGTAGTGGAAAGAATTATCCATGCTTTCCAGTTCATAATGGCTTGTTTGATGAAGATTACCTTGCAAAGATTCCATCTTATCCAAGTATGAATCAGCGTTATGGTTACTATATGAATGCACTACAATGGATTGATTCCTCGGCGGAAGAAATCTACTATTCATATTCTACAAATGACTATCAAGGCAAAGAAATGCAACTGGCTTACGAAGTGCAATCCAAAGTGGACATGAAGAAAGAAAATATACCATGGCCAATTTTGATTGTAGATAATCATGTAGAAGTAAAACATGAATTAACACCAGAGACTGCACAACAATTATTCCTAGATGAAAAAGGAATATTAAATGGTTCTGTTAGTACGGTAGAGTCATACTACCGCAATCCATATGGATACTTTATCCAAAAAGGACTAGGAATTATGGACCAAGAATTCTCAGGACTTGATCCAATTACATTTGGAAATATTCAACATCATTTCATGTATACACTACTAACATCTTATAAAGATAGTTCAAAGCGTAAACAGTATGCACTACAAGAAGATGGAGAAAATATTCTAACATCGAATGAAATTAAAGAGTTACTAAGACCGTATTTTGACATACTTAAATTTACACATCCAAATGAACAATATCTCTATGATATCTCTTTGGAAAGATTATCAGATTCATTATCTAAATTTATGACATTCATGCATGATTTAGAAAATGATTCAAGTTTTATTCCGGAATACTTTGAATATCGTTTACCAGAAACAATGATTGGTAATGTAAATATCCGTGGTATTATTGACCGCATTGATTTATATCAAGATTTAATTCGTATCATTGACTACAAATCGTCCGTTTTATCCATTAGCGAAGATGAAGTAAAACAAGGACTACGCCTGCAGATGTTAACATATATGATGATTGTCGCAAATAACCTGCAAGGAAAGAAATACAATCCGACTGCTGTACAGTATATCTCTATGAAGGATGAAACGATTGATTTAAATCGTGTTTACAATAAATGTGGAGATATGCCAAAACATGCATTACTAAATAGTTTAGGGGAAGATTTCATTAAGAGTAGGAAATGTGCTGTATGGATTTTTAATGAACATCGTGATGATGTTGATATAAACGCAAGACATATCAAGAGTCCAAAGAATATCTACGACTTTGATAAGATCCAAGCATATATTGAAGGTATCTATGCAAATTTCCACATGCAAGTTCTGAAAGGAAATATCGAGCTATCTCCGATTGAAAATACAACACTACCATACATGGCAATGTATCACTTTGATGGAGAATATCGCATTCCAACAGCAGTGGAAGTGGAAGGTATTTCGACGGGTGTGCCATTTAAATTAGATAAAGAAGAAATTGCGGCAAAGGGGGCAAAAGAAGATGAGAATCTCTGAGAAAAATCAATTATCTGCAGAAC
>CALEMV010000155.1 GCA_937910655.1 uncultured Solobacterium sp. | reverse complement strand
TGTGGTGTCAGACCTTCTTTCATCTTGCGAACAATTTCATAAGAGATACATCCCTTCATCAAATCTTCGCCAAGGCCCGTTGCAGTTGCACCGCCCACTTCAGAATCTGCATAGAAACCACCACCGACAATAGGAGAATCACCGATACGTCCAGCTCTCTTCATAAATAAACCACTCGTTGAAGTACCTGCAACGATTCTTCCAGTACAATCTAGAACTACTTCACCAACCGTATCATGGCCATCATATGGTTTTAATTCTCTTTCTTTAATTTCTTTAACTCGTTTACGATAGAGTTGTTTTGCACGGTCTGTTAACAAGTTCTTTCTTTCAAAACCTTTTTTGCTAGCATACTTTTCAGCACCTTCCGCCACAAGAACACAATTAACAGTATCTTTCGATAGTTCCTTTGCAATTGAAATTGGATTTGCAAAATCTTTAATTCCCGCAACAGCTCCAACAGCCATTGTATTTCCATCCATATAACCAGCATCAAGTTCAACTACCATTTCCTCATTTGGTAAGCCGCCATATCCAACGGATTTAAAAAACGGAAAATCTTCTACACAGCGTATTGCATGCTCAATTGCTTCTCCACTACCTTTTCCTTCTTTTAACAGTTGTCCAGCTTCTTCCACACCTTCTAAAGCCATTCTCCATGTCGCAATCATTGCCCACATACCAGCATCCTCCTAATCAATTGGTTTCCTATAAAAACCACCATAGAAATCATCAGTTCTATAAACATTAATAATCGCATGTGGATCCACACTTAAAATCAAATGTGCAATCTCTTTCACCTCTAGTGTTGATACAACTGTATTCAACATGTAATTCTTTTTATGAGAGTAGCCACCATAACTTTCCCAAACTGAAATTCCATGTCTATATTTTTTCGTATATGCGGATATTATTTCTTCTGGCATAGTACTTGTTATCTGCATAGTGCTTCTATCGTATCTTCTATACAATCCTTCAACTACCTTTGTAGAAACAAACTGCATGATAATTGAATATCCTGCACGCTCCCAACCTGAGACAAATCCAAAGATACATAATAAGATACAGTTATAAATAAATACATAATTCCAAATACTTTTGCCTGTTTTATTAGATACATATAATGCGATAAAATCCGTACCACCTGTACTTGCATTCCCGACAAGTGCAGCCACAAGCCCAAGTCCGTACACAACACCACCTATAATAATGTTCAGCATAACATCATCAAACAGTGTGTTAAATGGAAGGATAACCAAAAACAGTGATACACACACAAACTGTAAAGAGGATAAAATCGTAAACTTTGTAGAAATCGATCTACCACATAGAATCGCAACTGGCAGATTTAATAAAACAATCATCAATGATACAGGTATCTGTATATTATGCTGACTACCAATTACATTTATTAAAATAGCCAATCCTGTAAAACCACTAGACAATAATCCAGCTGGTTTTAAAAATGCTTTCAATGCATATGTCTGTAG
>CALEMV010000154.1 GCA_937910655.1 uncultured Solobacterium sp. | reverse complement strand
ATTCAGTAATTCACGGAAGTCGCGTTCGTCTGCTGATGGATTTTCTACATTAAACAATCTATCATATTCACGAACTTCTGCCTTTATACTGTGATTAACACTAACCCAATGTAGTGTCCCTTTTACTTTACGGTCTGATCCTGGCATACCACTCTTGCTATCAGGATCATATTCTGCCTGTATCTCTATGATATTACCTTCATCATCCTTAGTACATCCGGTGCAGTTAACAATATATGCATTTTTTAATCTAACTTCTTTTCCTGGAGTCATTCGGAAGAATTTCTTAGGTGCATCCTCCATAAAATCAGCCCGTTCAATCCATAAATACTTTGAGAAAGTGATAGTATGTGAGCCATCAGCTTCGTTTTCAGGATTGTTAATAGCTTCCATCTCTTCAGTCTTATCTTCTGGATAGTTTGTGATGACAAGTTTAACAGGATCGAGAACAGCACTAACACGGGTTGCTTTTTTATTAAGATCTTCACGTACAGCAGCCTCCAATAGAGCAACATCATTAAGTGCATCAAATTTTGTATAACCGATAGAATCAATAAAGTTGCGGATAGATTCAGGAGAATAACCACGGCGACGCATACCACAAAGAGTTGGCATACGTGGATCGTCCCATCCATTTACAAGGTGTTCGTCTACAAGTGTGTGCAGCTTACGTTTAGACATTACGGTATAAGTGAGATTCAAACGATTGAATTCAATCTGTCGTGGGCGATTGTCACTTAGGTTGTCTGATGTACCATCAGATTCTTTAAGGAAGTCTATGAATTTATCATATAAAGGACGATGAGGTACAAACTCAAGCGTACAAATAGAATGTGTTACTCCTTCAAAGTAATCACTTTGTCCATGTGCAAAGTCGTACATTGGGTAGCAGTGCCACTTTGTTCCCGTGCGATGATGAGGAATCTGGATGATTCGATACATGATTGGATCACGGAAGTGCATGTTTGGGTTTGCCATGTCAAGCTTAGCACGCAAAACCATACTTCCTTCTACAGCCTCGGCTGTGTTCATTTTCTCGAATAGTGTGAGGTTTTCTTCTATAGGGCGATCACGATAAGGTGAAGGAATACCAGCTGTTGTAGGTGTACCTTTTTGTTTTGCAATTTCTTCCGATGTCTGTTCATCAACATATGCTAACCCTTTCTTGATCATCCATATTGCGAATTCCCACAATTTTTCGAAATAGTCACTAGCATAGTAGATGTTACCCCATTTGAATCCCAACCAACTAATATCATGTAGGATATTCTCAACATACTCTGTATTCTCCTTACTAGGATTCGTGTCATCAAAGCGTAGATTACATACGCCGTTATAATGTTCAGCGACACCAAAGTCCATGCAGATAGCTTTCGCATGACCAATATGAAGATAACCGTTAGGTTCTGGCGGGAAACGTGTTTGGATTCTTCCTCCATTTTTACCTTCCGCAAGGTCTTCTTCTACCAGTTGTTCTACGAAGCTCAAGCTGCGCTTTTCCTCATTGGTGTTATTCTCTATTGACGTCATATTATTTTGTTTGTTATTATGCTGCAAAGATACTTATTTTTTCTTGTTTATAGCAATCTTTAGAA
>CALEMV010000153.1 GCA_937910655.1 uncultured Solobacterium sp. | reverse complement strand
CTTTGCAATTATAACTGTAATCAAAAACGTAATCAAAAAGCCAAGAAAGCCATTTTCAAATATTGTATTTCCAAATAAAAATACACTGTTCTCTTTTACAATGTTTCCCATCATATACCTCACTTTAATAAATCACTATATTCCTTATATTCAGGCATATACATTCTGATGATATCATAAAATCGTTTCGAATGGTTCGCTTCTAGGATATGTGCATACTCATGTAATAAAACATAATCTAAACATACAACCGGAAAATGGATGAGTCTTGATGATAAACTAATGTGATGTGTCATCGGTGAATAAGATCCCCATCTACTTGTCATGTATTTTAGTGTAATACGCGGAAGATTTCGATAATTTGCAAGACAAATATGATCATCCCATTCTTTCCGTCTTTCCTCCACCATTAGTTTCAGTTGTAAGTTTCCTGTACGATAGAAAATATCTTGAATGATATTATCTTTAATTTCTGGGAGATAGAATACGATACGATCCTGCTCTACCGCCATAAAGCGCTGCTTTGAAATGATAAATTCCACAGGATATACCCTTCCTAACCAACAGGCCTCTTTACGGTCAGTGCCATCTAAAAGATAGCGATTCTTTTTTCTTTCCTTTTTACTAACTTTTAAAATCCATTCCTCCTTTTCAAAAATAAAGGATAGAATTTCCTGCTCACTGACATAACGTGGGCAGGTAACGAATAATGTTCCATCATCTTTTACACGTAAGTACATTCTCTTATTCCGCTTGTGTTCAACTACGAGATTTCGCAGTTCACCACCAACATTTATTTGTCTCATGTATATTTAATACCTCTATTTGCAATTTAGCCAAAAATATATATTGTTTATTATTTTTGGATATGATAATATATTTTAGCACATGGCGGCTATGGTGAAGTTGGTTAACACACTGGATTGTGGCTCCAGCACTCATGGGTTCGAGTCCCATTAGTCGCCCCTTGTAGCGAAAAATCCGTTATATAACGGATTTTTTTGTTTACTACTGTTGAAGAATCTTTAAATACTCTGTCACTTTAGAATCAATTACTAACGTAGACTTATCTGGTTGATAAGAATTTTTAGATGGAAACAGTCTTACTTCTCCTAACGATGAAGCTAGCGATAGATAATCAATATCACTTTGATTTATTCCAAGTTCAATAAAATATGGAACCTTTGAAGATTGTTCATCTTTTAGTGATAACCCTTTATGATCTTTAATGGATATTACTTCCGCATGGCGTATCAATATACCAGTAATTGGTATATCTTTCTTTTGCGAGATTGAAACATGAATATCTGCATACATCCCCTCTTCTATACTACCTAACGCAGATACATTTGTTTCTAACGTAAATATCGTCATCCCCTCTTGAAGTTTTGTGATTGCAAGATCACGGACTTCTTTTTCGTTATACAGCATATCTTTATAAAACAAAGAACCCTTCGGTATCATCCCTTGAATTGATGTATATTTACCAACAATATCTGCCTTTTCATTCCAAGTATATGACTGCATGTATTTTTCTGGAACTTGAATCATAGTTAGATCTTCAGTTTGAATCTGTGAACGCGGTGGAATATCACGCTTTGCGATATAGGTTGTTTTTAAATTAATCGTCTTTGCTAAAAAGTAGCGAAAGACTAGTATATTTCCAGCTATCCATAAACATAGTATCAGTACAAAAATTGACGTTCTTCTTATCTTTTTCATCAAATTACCCTCAAGATTTTATATGTAATTTGATGATATTCTCCACAAAAAATTCCTAAGCTTACGCTCAGGAATTTTTCTTAACCTACATGTTCAGCAAGATATGCTTTAATAGCTTCTCTTTGGTCTGGCTTGCTTGGTTTGCACTGTTCAACTTGCGCTTGGCCATCAAGTAACTTCACAGCCATCGCAGCACAGCCTGGGTTACCACAAGCACCGCAGTTATAACCAGGTAATAGAGCTGTTAACTCTTCCTTACGATTATCTTCCTTCACATAGAACTTAACGGAAGCAAACGCTAGCACAGCACCTAAGACTGCACCTAAAACTAACATCAAGCCGAAGCCTTTTAACATCGCGACTACCATTATTCCTCCTCTGTTTTTTGTGGTGCTTGGCGAACACTACATTCACTGATACCACATGCAGAACACTCTGCCTTCAGGTCTTCACAACCTTCAGGCTTTGGTGTTTTCTGATTTAACCTTAATAGCCATACATTTAGGGCAAAGAAACCTACAGCTAATAAAGCCGCAACAACGATTCTAAGCACGGCTTATACTAATCCAGCAAATGCAGAGAATGCAATTGCCATAATTGCTGCACAAATGAAAGCGATAGGATTGCCCTGGAATGCCTTCGGAATATCATTTTGATTTAAACGTCTACGGATTGTTGCAAAGATAACTAGCATCATCATAAAGCCAGCAGGTACTGCGATAGAATTTACCATTGTTTGTGCCAATGTATACTTCTGTGTAATGTTATCCATTGCTACGTAAAGTACTGCACAGTTTGTTGTAATAAGTGGTAAGTAAATACCTAATGACTTATACAGTTCTGGTGAGAACTTTTTAACGAACAATTCAACAAACTGAACGAATGCTGCAATCAATAAGATGAAGCAGATCAGTTCCATAAACTCTAGTTCAAATGGAACTAAGATAAAGTGATAAAGTCCCCATGCAAGAATGGATGCACCGAAGATAACAAAGATAACGGCAAGACCCATACCTACTGCAGATTCAAGTTTTGTAGATACTCCCATAAATGGACACATACCTAAGAACTTCGTAAGAATAATATTGTTAATCAGTAATCCACTGATCAAGAGTGTAAATAAATTCATTATTTAGCAGCTCCTTTCTTTGCTGGCTTTGCAAGATGGTTCTTGTAAGCAGCTACACCAGCAGCTAAACATGCAAATGTGATAAATGCACCAAACTGCTCTGTGAACATTGGAATTTCAAATCCTTCTGGAATAATTCTAAATGCAAATACTACATTGTTTGTAAATGGATTTGAGAAAGATAATCCACCAGTACCTAATAACTGTCTGATAAGTGACATTGCAAGAAGTGCACATGTATAAGCACAACCTTGTTGTAATCCATCAACGATAGATTCAAGTACTGTATGCTTGCATGCATATGCTTCGGCACGTCCTAAGATAATACAGTTTACAACAACTAAGTCTAAGAATGCGCCTAACGCAGTAAATAAACTTGGTGTATATGCATGCATAAACATTGAAACAATTGTAACTAGTGTTGCAATAATAACGATATAAACTGGAATATGAATATCATCCGGTGTAATTGGTGCAATTAATGATACTAAGATATTGGATAATGTTAATACAACAATTACCGCAACACCCATACCAATCGCACTGTTTAAACTTGTTGTAATTGCTAATGTTGAACAGATACCTAAGTAAGTTGCGAATACTGGGTTCTCTGTTGCTAATCTAGAGAAGAAGCCTTGACCTTTAATTTTCTTTTCGCTCATACCTTCCTCCTTACTTTGTTGCAGCCTGCAAGGCTGTTGTAATCATTGCTCTGAGTGATGTACTTGTAAATGTTGCTCCTGTTGTAGAGTCTACCTTACTTTCAAGCGTAACTCCCTTGTACTTTTCTAACTCAGCTGCTTTTGTTGCTTGGTCGCCTACGCTCTCTGTATCGCCAAACTTTGTTACTTCAATACTCTTTACAGACTTACTTGCTACATCTACTGTGACTGTTGCTTCATTTACCCCTTCAAAACCATGTGCTTTACATGCATAGATGGCTGTTGTTCCATCATTGCTTGTTTCTGAACACTCTGCTTTGTTGTCTTTGAAGTCTTCTTTGCCTAATGCTACCGGCTCTGCTTTTGGTGTAGGTGTGGCTGTCGCATTTTCATCATAAGAGATATTATTCATCTTATTGAATACTTGTCTAGCTTGATCTACTGCTTTTCCTACTGCAGTAGTTGTAATTGTTGCACCAGAGATGAGTGGCATTGTATCTGATGAAGTAAGTTTTAATACATCACTTACATATGGATCCTTGAATGCCTTATCACCCTTACCAGCTGTTTCAGCTTGTTCGAGTACGCTGTATCCAGCAACTGAACCATCATTGTTATACGCAATCATGAATTTAAATCCATCTGCGTTATATCCTGTAGAATGTAATGTAAAGATTGTTCCCTTACCTTCTGCATTATAGATGCCGTCGATAAGTTTATCTTCACCATCTTTTAATTCAAGAAGACCAATTTTGTCTTCTGTAACATCTGTAAATGTTGCACCTGGATAAATCTGTTCTAAAGATGACTTAACAGATGCCAATGCATTTTCTTGAATAATCGGAGCGGTAATCGCATTTACTGTTGATAGTAGAATTCCACATACAGCACAGAGAATACCAAGCATGCATGCTTTATATACTCCTGAAGTCTTATCAATTTTCATACGAGCACCTCCTTACTTTGTTGCAGCCTGTAAGGCTGTTGTAATCATTGCTCTGAGTGATGTACTTGTAAATGTTGCTCCTGTTGTAGAGTCTACCTTACTTTCAAGCGTAACTCCCTTGTACTTTTCTAACTCAGCTGCTTTTGTTGCTTGGTCGCCTACGCTCTCTGTATCGCCAAACTTTGTTACTTCAATACTCTTTACAGACTTACTTGCTACATCTACTGTGACTGTTGCTTCATTTACCCCTTCAAAACCATGTGCTTTACATGCATAGATGGCTGTTGTTCCATCATTGCTTGTTTCTGAACACTCTGCTTTGTTGTCTTTGAAGTCTTCTTTGCCTAATGCTACTGCGGAAGCAGACTTTAATGCTGACGCAATCATTGCGCGTAGTGACTTGCTTGTAAATGTCGCCCCTGTTGTTGCGTCAATCTTACTATCTGCAGTTGCACCAACATATTTCTTAAGTTGTTCTTCTGTAGTAGCTTGATCACCAACTTCTTCCGTATCACTAAACTTCGTAACCGCAATGGATACAACCGTCTTCTTCGCTACATCAATTGTTACTGTAGCTTCGTTAACACCTTCGAATCCCTTTGCCTTACATGCATATACTGCAGTTGTGCCATCATTACTTGTTTCTGTACACTCTGCATTATTTTCACTAAAGTCCTCAGCACTTAATGCTACTGCTTCTGCAGGTTTATCATCCTTCTTTGGCTCTTCAGCAACTGTTGGAGTCTTCGCTGTTAAGCTTACGCCAACAAGAAGAACTGCCACTAAGAATGCACACATTGCGATAACTGCCTTACGAGCAATCTTTGCTGCATCCTTAATCTGGCTACCATCAAGTAACTGATCAATTGCAGGCGTTAACATATTCATAATTAAGATGGAGAATAATGCACCATCTGGTAAGTTTGCCTTCCAACGGATAATCAATGTAAGAGCTGCAGCACCTACTGCAAATACATATCTACCTGGAATTGATACTGGTGAAGTGACTGGATCTGTTAACATGAACACACCAGCGAATAATACACCACCAGCTAATACGTTAACGATTGCATATTCAAAACCTGCACCGTGGATTAATCCAACAATGAGAGATACTACAAATACTGTTAAGATGTATGTCACTGTTAAACGATAGTCAATAATGCGTCTAGCAATGAGATATACTGCAACGAGAATTAATAATAATGCGCATGATCCACCGATAACACTCTGATAGTTACCTAAGAACATACCGAATAGGTTACCAAATTGACCTAATACATTTTGCAATGCATTGCCATCAACTACCCAACCATATGACTTCAATACTGCAAGTGGTGTAGCACCTGTTTGTATATCAGACGCAACACTTGCACCAAATGAGTTCATGATAATTGCTTCTGCAAAAGCTGCTGGGTTGAAGATATTTTGACCAAATCCGCCAAATAGCATCTTACCAAACAAGATTGCAATTGCAGTCGCAATAATAATTGCGTAGAAACTAACATTAATTCTTGTGATTAATGGAATAATTAAACCTGTTACCCAACCATAGGAATGTAACAATTCTTTTGCAATGTCCTTCTTCTTTCTTGCAAGTAAGTACAGTGTTTCAGTACATAATGCAGTTACTACAGAAGCGATAGATAGTAGAATAACACGAATGCCTAAAGAAGCACCGCCTGTCACTCCATACCAGATTGCAGAAGCAACTGTCACAACAACCAAAGCTAAGCTAAGTTCCAACATAATACCTGTTGTAGATTGTTTAGCCGCATAGTTAGGCGATACTTTATATGAAAATTTCATTTTTCTTGCCTCCTATTTCTTTGCCTGTGCTGCTAGTTTTGCACGTACAAATGTCTTTGCACGTCTAACATTCTCAGTTACTTCAATCTTAGATGGACATACATATGTACATAGACCACATTCAATACAGTTCATTACATCTAAACGAATTAATGTATCGTAGTCTACAGACTTATGTTCAGAAGCGATACGTACTGGTTGTAATCCAGATGGACATGTTTCCGTACAACGTCCACAACGTAAACAAGCAACTGTATCTGGCTTCTCATACTTCTGAATTGTAAGACCATTGTTTTGTGCCATTACTACGAATTGATCATTAGGAATTGCACGACCCATCATTGGTCCACCAGCTAGTAACACTACATCATCCACACCATCTTTATATCCACCAACAGCGTCGATAATCTCATGTACCTTTGTTCCAACAGGAACATATACATTCTGTGGATTCTTAACCGCATCACCAGATACAGTTAAGTACTTATGTGTAACTGGCATACCATTTACGAGCGCATTACCAAATGCAATTGCTGTAGATGCGTTGTTAACAATACAGCCTGCTTCAATTGGTAATCTGTCATAGCGCTTCTTTGTTAGCTGGTATACAAGTGTTCTTTCCCAACCCATAGGGTAAACGTTAGGAACGATACGCACCTCGATTGGTGTTCCCTTAAATGTTTCTTGCAGTTGGGCAATCTGTTCCTTCTTATCTTCCTTGATTGCGATACAACCAGCCTTTGCATTACTCATCTTGAAGAATGCAAGTGTACCTACCTTTAGTAAGTCCATGTTTTCTTCAATATTCTTATAATCAGATGTTAAAAATGGTTCACATTCAACCGCATTTACGATAAAAAGTTCTACATTCTCTGGCTTGTTATACTTTACATAAGATGGAAATCCTGCACCACCTAAGCCAAGCATACCGGACTCCTTGGCAAATGCATGTAATTCCTGCCAGCTAGCCTTTTCATAATCAAACGCCGCAAACGCACGTTCTACTGTATGTTTGTGGTCATTTTGAATGCGTAGATGGTCAATCATTGTACCACCTGCACCCAAGAACTTTTCGATACCCGTAACAGTACCGGAAACAGACGCAAAGAGTGGTAAATAGAATGCATCATTTCTTTCTGCTATCTTTTGTCCAATCTTAACTTCATCTCCAACTTGAACAAGTGGTTGGCATGGGGCAACACCGTTTACAAGCGGAATCCAAACAACATCTGGATCGATAGACTTCAATACTTCTTTGTGAAGAGTCCAATCCTTATGTCCATTTAAATGAAGCTTCATTGGTCCTGTAAATATTGACATAATATTCTTTCCTTTCCTCATCTGAAATCACACAAAATTATAACATATTCCCGCATTAACAGTAAGACGGCTTTTATGATATAGTTTAGATATGAAAAGAAAAATAACTAAATTATTGATCGGCGCATTAAGCGTTTGTACACTACTTGCCGGCTGTACAACAAAAGGAAGTAAAAATAGTGCTTCTAACAACACTTCAACCAACAGTGAAAGCCTAACCAAATATGAAAATGTGAGTTCTGATGTAGGTTTCGATACAATCTATAGTTACATGGAATATACAACGAATACAGAATCAGCAGCTGCCCATTTCAAGGACAGCACTACCCTACTTCGATACTACAACCAGTTATTTGATATTTATAACGACTACGATGGTATTAACAACCTAAAGACAGTTAATGATAACGCAGGTATCAAACCAATCAAAGTTGATAAACCAATCATTGACATGTTGCATATGGCAAAACAGTTCTATGATTATTCCAATGGCGAATTCGACATTACCATGGGTGCCCTTCTTAAGGTTTGGCATAAGTATCGTGAAGAAGGTATTAAACTCAACGCTGAAAAACAACTTGGTAATCTTCCATCAGAGGAAGAACTTACACAAGCTGCTGGCTGTAAGGGTTGGGATAACGTCATCATCAACGACGAAGAAAGCACAGTATATATTACTCAGCCATGTCAATCATTTGATGTTGGTGGTATTGCGAAAGGCTACGCCACTGAACTAGTTGCTCAAGAAGTGAGTCAAAACATGCAAGCAGGTTACTTCAATGTCGGCAGAAATATTCGTACAGTCAATGATAAACCAGATGGAACTACATGGAATGTTGGTATTGCCGATCCAGAAGGCGCATTGCCAAATGGTCTTGCATTAATCTCTTCAAAAGGATCTTTCTCATTTGTGACAAGTGGAGACTATGAACGCTTCTATATCGCAACAGATGGAAAGAGTTATCACCATATTATCGATCCATCCACAAATTACCCTGCAAGTCACTACCGCAGTGTCACAATCATCACAGAAAATTCTGGTGTCGCTGACTGCTTAAGTACAACATTATTTACACTCTCCATCGAAGATGGAAAGAAGGTACTAGAAGCCTACAAACAAGCAACCGGAAAAGAAGCAAATGCAGTATGGGTTATGGATTTAGATAAAAAACAAGGTGAAGGCAAAGAAACAAATGGCTATTATGTTGTTTCAAGCGAAGGCTTAAAAGATAATATTACTTACTAAAAAGCGATGATTCCATCGCTTTTTTATATGATATCCCTTCCATCTTCTGGAAATGTTTTAAATAAGTAAAGGATAAATGGTAGTGAAATAATTGCAGTTGTAATCTCACTAACAGATTGTGCCGCTTCAATGCCCGCAATCCCAAAACATGCATGCAAGATGATAACAGCAGGAATTAGAACCAAACCACTACGTAACATCGCTAAGAATGTTGCAACAGCACTACGTGATATTGACTGGAATAACATGTTACCATACATCGTCATCGGCATTAATACTAAGGATATACATTGGAAGCGCAATGCCGTTGTACCAACTGCAATTACATCAGGATCATCTCTAAAGAGTGCCACAAACTGACCCGAGAAGGTAAATGCGAGAACCGCAAGAATTGCCATCAGGGCTGTACCACTCTTGAGTGTAAAGTAAAATCCCTTCTTAACACGACTGTAGATTTTCGCACCATAGTTGAACGCACTCACCGGTTGGAAGCCTTGACCAATGCCAAGCGCAACACAGAACAAGAATGAAACAATACGTGTTGCGATAGAGATACCTGCAACAGCCGCATCTCCATACATCGCAGATGTTGTATTTAATACCATTGTAGAAAGTGAATTTAATCCTTGTCGGCTTAAAGATGGTAATCCTGTCGTAAAGATACGATTCAAAATTTCAGGCTTGCATGTTACATATTTTGGTTGTAAACGGCTTTGAGTTTTACCTTGTAAATAAGGTAGTACAAGCACAAACATACTAATATATTGTGAGATAGTTGTACTAAGGCCTGCACCTGCAATACCCATATGAAATATGCGAACTAAAATATAATCACCAAAGATATTCAAGACACCACCAAGTGTTAAACCAATCATCGCATAGAAGGCTTTGCCTTCATAGCGCAAGATATTGTTTAACACACAGCTTGATGTCATAGCCATGCCTGCAAGCAAAATATAGAATGCATATATTCTAGCATAAGGAAGGATGGTGTCTGTACTACCCATCAAACGCATCATTGGATCCATAAAGATGAGTCCAATGACCATTACAACTGCACCAACAAAAATAGAAAGAAAGAAACTTGTCGAAGCGTATATTCTAGCCTTCTCTACATTTTTTGAGCCTAGTTGTTGTGAAATATTCGCACCTGCACCATGCCCAAACATAAAGCCAAAGGCCTGTAGAATAGACATCAAACTAAATACAATACCAGTCGCACCACTTGCAGAAGTACTAATTGTACCTACAAAGTAAGTGTCCGCCATATTATAGATACTCGTTACGAGCATCGATATAATCGTTGGAACTGCTAGCTGCGTAATTAAGTGTGGAATTGAATCTTGTGTCATACGGCGATAATGCGCCTCTTGATTTATTGTAGACATCTACACACCTTCCTTTCTATTCATAAAATCAAAAGAGGAATTTCTTCCTCTTAAAGACTTACTTAGCAGGTTTACCTAATAAACGGAACATATTCTTCTTATAGATTTCTACACCTGGCTGATTGAATGGGTTGATATCAATCATATAGCAAGTCATCGCTGTAGCGATGAAGAAGAAATAGCAGAGATATCCAAATGAGTATTCCTTCATATCTGGAATAGAAATAATTAAGTTAGGAACACCACCTGTTACTTCGTGAGCTTCAATTGTGCCAAGACAAGCCATCTTATTGACCCAGTCATATGACTTACCAGCAAGGTAGTTCATCTGGTCGCTATTTTCTGCATCCGTTGGAATCAGTAGATCTTCTGTAGGATTTTCTACTTCTAGGATTGTCTCAAATAGAACTTTCTTACCCTCTTGGATAAACTGTCCTAAGCTATGTAAATCTGTTGAGAAGTTTGCACTATCTGGCAAGATACCCTTACCATCCTTACCTTCAGATTCACCCAATAACTGCTTCCACCATTCAGCAAGCATTGCAAGCTGTGGTTCATAGGCAACAAACATTTCTACATCATAACCCTGGTTCTGTAAAATACGTCTGCATACAGCATATTGATAAGCAGGATTCTTAGAAAGATCTGCAGTATTTAATTCCTTATATGCATCGTAAAGACCAGCCATGATCTTCTTGATATCCACTCCCATAATTGCAAGTGGTACTAGACCTACTGGTGTAATAACAGAATATCTACCGCCGATATCATCAGGAATAACGAATGTTTCATAGCCTTCCTTATCAGCTAATGCCTTTAATGTACCACGTGCTTTATCTGTAGTTGCGATGATACGTTCCTTGCATTCTTCCTTGCCATATTTCTTTTCCATGAATTCACGGAATACACGGAAAGCAAGTGCTGTTTCAGTTGTTGTACCAGACTTAGAGATAACGTTCATTACAACACTCTTGTCTTCGATGTGCTTTAATACCTGTGCAATATATGTAGATGAGAATGTATTACCTACGAAAATAACTTCTGTCTTATTACCTGAATAAAGACCTTGAATCATTTCGATTGCGGCACGTGCACCTAAGTAAGATCCACCGATACCACATACAAGTAATACTTCAGCCTTATCCTTTACTTTTTCAGCAACCTTTAAGATGCGTTCGAATTCAGCCTTATCATATGTTTCAGCCCAATCGACCCATCCCATAAAGTCGTTACCGGCACCAGTTCTTTCAAAAATTACTTTGTGTAGTTCATTTACTTTTTCTTGATAACTTTCAATACTTTCCTTGAGTAAAGCGTGTGATGTATTTAACTTCATCATTTTAAAATAGTCTCCTTCGCCTCTTTGATCCATTCACTCATAGCATTTGCGATTGTCTGAAAACCCATTTTCATATTTGGTAAACTTGGTTTATGACCCATCGGTTTACGTCTATTTCTTGAGTGTGCTTTCTGAAGTGCTTTTAATGACAACTTAACATGACTGCTCTTGTCATCACATTCCAGGACTTTTAACTTCACAACATCCCCTACACTAACGAACTTTGAAATATCTTTAACATATCCATCGCTAATTTCTGAGATGTGGATTAGTCCACTCACATGATGTTCCAGTGCCACAAATGCACCGTAGGGTTGAATCCCTGTTATTTTTCCTTCTACAATCTGTCCTGGTTTGTATATCATTTTAGCATTTCCAATCGTTTTTAAGTATAGCACACTCACGAAAAGATGTGTGGTATACTTTATTCAGAGGCTTGTTATGTTAATTTCATTAAATACGATACATATTATATTTTGTGCTATATTTGCGGCTATCAGTGCACAGCTTTTAAAACCAATTTGTGCATTTATTGTTGAGCCTGAACACGATTGGGAATGGAGTTTAACCGTTGCTTGCGGTGGCTTTCCAAGTTCACATAGCGCGATGGTTTCTGCCCTAGCCCTATCGGTTGGTTTCCGTGAGCGTTTCAGTTCAACACTATTTGCGATTACCATTGTTTTAGCAATCATTGTTATCTATGATGCCGCAAATGTGAGGTATTATAGTGGACAAAATATTAAAGTTACGCAACAATTAGTCAAGGATTTACAAGAGAAATATCCTCACGTATTCGAAAACTCCATCTATAAAACAAAGCTAAAACCTGTACTTGGTCATCGTTGGGTTGAAGTTGTTGGTGGTATTATTTGGGGGTTAATCGTTGCGTACATTTTCTATCTTGTAAAGTAAGGAAAGAGGCTAAAGTAATGAGTGATACAGATTTCTATGCTGAAAGCAGTGCGGATTTAATTGCCCTAGAAACAGATCCAGTTCGCAAAGACATTCTACAGCGAATTCAGCACACATTGGACAAGATTCGTCCATATATTCAAGCAGATGGCGGTGACGTCTTCTTAGTAGGATATGCTGATGGTATTGTTACAGTAACAATGACAGGTGCATGTAATGGATGTATGGTAATGGATTCCACATTAAATGATGGTATTAAAGCTATCTTATTAGATGAAGTACCAGAAGTACATGATGTTCATTTGTTAGAAACAAAC